>JBAQCP010000106.1:0-5272 GCA_049294295.1 Gammaproteobacteria bacterium
GCAGATGTTATTCGTGACGTGAAATTCACGAATGGTATACGGCAGGAAGAGGAAAATGGGTCAGTGAATGAGAGAGCAGCCGCCTAATGCAAAATATCTCGTACACAACATTTGACTATAGCTCCCAAAATCGTAGTGCTAGCCAACCTTGCCTGCGTAGATGATTGGAAATCTTTTTATCGAGGCATTTGCGCTTTAGTGCTTTTTATGATCAAAATTAGTATTTTGTTTTTTATAGCACCTATGGCATCCATGTCAAAAACAGCCATCTCAAAAAGATAATGACTCGTTGCTTTGGAAAGCAAAAATCGGGTTTTCCGCGTAAAGGTAATGACGTCGCTAGCCTGTGATATGGAATTGTTTCAGAATGCAAATCATGGCAAGCCCTGTAGTTTTATTGTTTTTCCTCTAATGCAGGACGTAACATAAGAGTATTCAAGGGTTGTATTAGGTGTTTCTTTTTCATCAACATCTAGGTTCCATGTCAGGTCATAGTACTATTACCTTTACCAATTCTGGCTCAGTCTATAAGATATTCAAAATCTTAGTGGAACAAGCAATAATGAATAGAGAATTAATTGAACAAGCAGCTTCTGAAGCCATGCAAAAATTCAATGGGAAGGAGCCTGATAAAAGAGCTTTTGTAACAATTATGGAATTTGTTGATCAATTCCCAGATAGAGTTTCCTGGCGTCGTGGGGTAAAGCCCGACACTGGGGCATTAGACTATTATACAAGACTTGCAGATAAATTTTTTCGAACGCGCTATAAAGTTGAAGGCCCCAAAGCACCGACCACTGAGCCAGATAGTATGGTCAGTTATATTTTAGAAGTTTATTTTGATTATTCAGAAGTAGACACGCAAAGAGTTAAAGTGGAGCATCAACTTTCTATGGCTGTAGAAAATATGGTGGGTGCCTTACTTGAAAGATATATTGGAATGACCTTAGAGGCTCATGGTTGGGTGTGGTGTTCTGGTGATTTTATTAAAGCAGTTGATATGATTAAGAAAAAAAATGATGGTACTTGGCTGCTTTTACAGGTGAAAAATAGAAACAATACCGAGAATAGTTCTAGTAGCGCAATTCGCGTAGGGACGGAAATTAAAAAATGGTTTAGAAGCTTCTCAAAAAAATCGACAACAAATTGGGAGGCATTCCCAGACGAAGAAACACGCCATCTTCTGTCGGAAGATGGGTTTAAGGCCTTTGTGAAGGCTTATTTATTAAGCGCAAAGAATACAAATAAAAAGTAACCCCTAGGGCTAGCTGTTACTTTTTTGTTTGTTGAATAATTCTTTCGTTACTTTTTCCCATGAAATATCGTCGGTATTTTTATATCGCGAATAATTGAAATCGTGGGGTGGATTTTCTTTTTTTCCATTCATGTGATCTAAAATAGTTTTACCAATGGCCATGCCTAAACTAGCGGGAACTGCATTGCCAATTTGTTTGTATTGGTCGCTTAATGAACCGTAGACAATCCAATCATCTGGAAATTCTTGAATACGCTTATATTCTTGAATACTTAAGGGCCTATTTTCAGTTGGATGAGCAAGGTCTGTAGCAGGCATTGCTGGATGTGTTACCAATGTTGGCGCTGGTTTGTCCCATGCTAATCGTCTAAGAAAGCCTGTTTTCCCCCCACCAGCATAGAATGATTTACCTAAAGCTGCTTTCTGAAAATCAATTGGTAAGTGCTTCCAGTATTGGCCTGGTTCAAGCATACGATAATATTTTAGCCTTTCTTCTGGGAATTTAACATGTTGGTGATCAATGTTTTCAAGACCGGATATGGCTTCTCTAAAGGTGCGCCATTTTGGGAGGCCATGGCTTCCATCTTGGGAATGTGTAGGGGTTAAATGGGGAACCTTTTCGCCGTCTCTATGGCATATTATTACTACACGTTCTCTACTTTGTGGGGAACCGAAATTCGCTGCGTTGTAAAGGTTGAAAGAACAGCCATACCCAGCTTTTCTAAGCATTTTTAAAATATGCAATAATGCCCCACCTGGAAGTTCTTCTGTTGAAAGGGGATTGTCTTTGCCGCGCTCTGCGTGAGGACGATGTGCTAGTGGAGCAGAAAGCAAACCTCTTACATTTTCAATTACAGCATAACGTGGCCTTAATTCTAGTATTATTGAGATATATTTCAGCAAAACATTTCCACGATCATCTTTGAATCCACGCCTAGCTCCGGCAGTGCTAAAGGCTTGGCATGGCGGCCCTCCAACAATCAGATCTATGTCATCTTTTTTATTTAATCGTGCGGCTTCACGAATATCATTTGCAGAGTACTGCCAAATATCTCCGAGTAATGCGAGATCAGGGCGATTAGCTTCAATTGTCTTGCGGCAAGCTTTGTCAAATTCGCAAGCTAGAATGACATTAATACCTGCTTTTTCTAGTCCCAAGTCTAATCCCATTGCGCCTGAAAAGAGGCTTAATGCTTTTAT
The DNA here is from genome assembly GCA_049294295.1 of Gammaproteobacteria bacterium. Taxonomy (GTDB): domain Bacteria; phylum Pseudomonadota; class Gammaproteobacteria; order DSM-16500; family DSM-16500; genus Aquicella. The sequence continues at coordinate 2,456 of JBAQCP010000106.1, forward strand.
TTTGGGCGTGTTTGACTTGGCTCTCGGGTGATCTATCGGTGCTGGATAAAAATGAGACTTTTTTACAAATAATTCTAGCTGTTGTGGCTCCACAATCCATTGTCTGCCAATCCTTGTACCCGTGAGGGTTTTTGAGCGAATTAAGTTGCGTACGTGCTGCTCAGAAGTGTTTAATTTTAGCGCAACATCTTTAACTGTTAGCAAGGTACATATTCCTTTTCGTTAGCGAAAATATTTATAGTCCAATTAAATTTTACTTATGGATTCATTGGGTGTCAACATTGCTCGAGAGCAACTGACCTGCCCGGTTTTTTAGTACCAAACTTACATAGAGAAATCAGCCCCAGTTGTTAAGTTGCTAATTAAAGATAATTTAAACTCATTCGGTGTCTGATAGTTCAAGCTAGAATGTGGCCGTACATCATTGTAATGTATACGCCAATCCTCAATCACCACCTTCGCCTCTAGGCGATTACGGAACCACTCCATTGACAAGCATTCATCTCGGAATTTCCCGTTAAAGCTTTCATTTGTACCATTTTGCCAAGGCTTGCCAGGGTCGATTAATGCAATTTGCAGAGACTCCTTTGCTGCCCATTCTAACAATGCCTTGCTGACAAATTCAGGCCCGTTATCAGAACGAAGATAACGTGGTGCACCATGAACACGTATCAATCGACTTAACACATCAATGACGCGTGATGAACGAATGGCGCCACTCATATCTATTGCCAAGCACTCGCGCGTATATTCATCGATAACGGTTAAGCATTTTAGCTTCTGGCCATTCGCGCAGGCATCATACACAAAATCATAGCTCCAAACAGAATTTTTTGCTGTTGGTGCCACTGGACGTAGTGTCGTGCCGATACGCTTTCTCTGGCGTTTTTTAGGCACTTGCAACCCTGCTTTAGCCCAGAGGCGTCCGCATCGTTCTTTGCCTGTATGAATGCCCTCTCGTTGTAAAAATATGCGTATACGACGAGAGCCAAACCGTGGGTAGAGTCCTGATAATTTTTTCATTACCTCAATCACAGGCTCATCCTTCACCGGCATTTTATGTGAATAATATAAATTTGAACGACTGATTTTGAGCAGCATACAAGCCTCTCGTTGACTCAGGCCTCGCTCCATTGCATAGGAGGCCTGCTCACGGCGGGCTTGTACGCTTACCATTTTTTTGCAGCGATTTCCTTCATCACATCAATGGCTAAATCACGTTCCGCTAGGAGTTTTTTTAGGCGACTATTTTCGGTTTGCAGCTCTTTCAGGAGTTTAACGTCATTGGTTTCCATGTCGCCAAAACGTTTCTGCCAGCCATAGATAGAGGCCTCTGAGACGCCGTTGCGCTTGGCTACCACGGCAATCGTATCACGATCTGTTTCGCGCAAAATTCGCACTATTTGTTCTTCTGAATATCGACTCTTTTTCATACAATGCCCTCGCTTGAGGAGCATTATCTCTAAATTCGGTTGGTTTGGAAATCCCGGGGCAGGTCACAACATAAAATTGCAATTTAATTGGGTGAAAGCTAGAAATAGCTTGATGGCTGAATTGGTGGGAAGGGAAAATAAGAGTCTTAAGTTAGATCAGTCGATTGTATTTGTCAATACGCATTTTGTGAATTTTATAGATGTATTTACAATTAAAAGCTGTCATAACCATAAGATGAAATTTCTGATAGCTATGGTCTTTCTCAAGCAGAAATTATTTTTTGTTTTACATAATTTATAAATTCATTATTGGGATCTAGTGGCTCTTGGGGTGGTAAATTATTTGTTTAATAGATATGATTGCAATGATTTTTTTGGTAAAACATGAGCCGCTGTTTGATTTTATCGCTGAAGCAGATATTAGATTATTGCAACTATTTGTATGACAAAATTAAGAGATAAAAATGAGATTTAAGAAGTTAGAGATTAAAGAGTGGCAACAGTTTGAAAAAATTGATATTAGTTTTCATGATCAATTAACTATTCTCACTGGTGCTAATGGTAGTGGTAAAAGCACAATAATCGAGAAGATTTTAGCCAAGCATTGTGGTTGGCAGTCGCAATCATGTGCCACCCCTAAAAAAGTTAAAGGATCTGGAGTTCTTTCATACTTTTCTAGGTTGTGGAACGGAGAGGCTAAGGATGAAAAAGTAATTGGGGATTTGTTATATAATTCCAACCTTCGAGTTGCATTGACCGTACCTATTAATCAAGACTTTCCTGAATATCAGATCGAGTTATCTGGAGCGCAGCTAGTCAAATGCTTATTTATTCCATCTAACAGGCCTATTTTCAGATATCAATCATTATCTAGCATACCTGTGTCAAAGAAGTCAAAGCAATCAGCCTCTGATGAGGCATCCAATGTAACCAGAAGTCGGTATCACGGTCATAATAGTCAATCATCGAGTTTTTTTATGAAAAATACATTGATTGGTTGGGCTATTCAAGGCTACGGTAATAAGGTAATTGACAATGATGATGAGCAAATATCATATTATGAAGGATTTCAAGATGTGCTGAAGAAAGTGTTGCCTCGCTCATTAAGGTTTGAGTCCCTCGAGATCAGAAACATGGATGTCATTTTTGTTTGTAATGATAAAAAAGACGAATTTATGTTTGAACAAGCATCTGGTGGCATCAGCGCACTCATTGATTTAGCATGGCAGATTTATGTTTATTCTACAAAAGATAATATGATCTTGCCCCGACTTTGTAGACACAGTCATGCGACAATTTTAAATTGATTCTCAAACACTTCAGGTGCGATTGAACCAATAGCGGAATGTCGACGAACCCGATTGTAATACACTTCAATGTACTG
>JBAQCP010000107.1:0-3337 GCA_049294295.1 Gammaproteobacteria bacterium
GGAATGACAGTAGTTAGCAGTAATGACTCTTACCTTTCCACAACCGGCCGAAACACCACATTAAAATAATGCTCATTCATCCCACCTACTGGCAATAAAATTAATTTCCCATCTTCTCCACACTCAAATAAATTCCCACCCTTATTCACCATCTGATCTATCATCAGCTGCTTATCAACACTAACCCCCGCAGGCAAATGATTACCCCGCACATTCACAAAATCAAGCTGTACCCATTGATAATGCTTTCCAAATAACAAGCAAACCTGCTCATTTTTAATAATAGGTGTATCTAGTTGAAAATAGCCATCTTGCGTAGCAACTGCCTTCACCGTTAGTAACGCTGGCTGCCCACCCGTAATTAAAACGATCTGAATGTCTTTTTCTATAAAGCTCGCCTTATCCGCTTTAAAATCCAAATCAAAACCTTTCTGCATTAACAAATTCAATGTTGCTTGTAAGCCGACAGTCCTAGCTTCATACGGATGTAAATGTGAGATTGACGGTTGTCTTTGCAATGCATGAGTATTCCTCATATCAAACATGGTTTTCTTTAAATCTGGCCCCATATCTTTATCATGCTGGTAGGTGCTGAAGTAGGTGATCTCAGCTTGATTAGGGAAGAAGACGTGTCGCTTAAGCGCGCTGGCTGCATATTCTTGCAATATTCCAAGTGCTGGCATTTTGCCAACATCAGCAAAAAATTGCTTAGCATCATGAATAAAGCGTAAGGCTTCATTTTGCAAGGTGGCGACTTTTTGATATTGCTGATCTGTTAGCCTAATTTTATCAAAGACAGGATCACCTTGCTCATCATAGTCTAATACAGCACCTTCTTTATAAGTACAGCTTTGCTCAAATAATCCATGTTCACACCAAGTTGAGGTTAATAGTGACTTGCAATGAGGTCTATCAGGCTCGTTTGAGCCCATAAAGTAACGTCCTAAAATTTCAATATTTAATTCATCTTGAAAAGTGCGGGTGAAAAATTCTTGTGTGACCCCTATATAACCTGTGTCTACCAATACAACCGTGTCACCTGCTTGAATATCCATTTCTTTTTCTATATAACGCTTCAATCGTTTACGATACTCAGCTGATTTTTCAAATACTAATTTAGTAACCTCAGCACTTCGAATGACTTCATAAAAACGGCGTTCAGGCTGAGGAGATTGGTGAGCTAATTGAATAAGTTGTTGCGTTATTTCCCAAGGGAGTAATAATTGCTCTCCAACCACCACCATATTGAAATGCTGGGGTTTAATGCTACTTAAGTAATGATCGATATCAGCAATTGTTTTAAAGGACGCAGCCACACTCACAAACTTTCGTAATCGGACTAATTTTCCTAAGGGTGCACCTTCGTAAGCTTCACAGGCTTTGGACAGCAAAAAAGCATCTCTTAACAAGAAAAATACTTTAGGTTTTTTACCTTGCGCTTTAAGCGCTGCGATTTCCTCTGTTATAAATTTAGCAAAGGCAAATAACATGGGGCCAAATGTCAGATAGCCGATGCTTGTTTCTGGTTGTTCTACCAAAGGCCGTGTTAAGGCAAATAACCCACGATACGGGCTGTAACAGCAGGTATTGGCAGATTTACTGTATGACAGGGGTGTTAGCGCTGCAACGGTATGTTGGGTATGTAAATAATCGGATATCTGCTGATTACTTTGTATAAAATGCAGCGCATGTAGTCCGCTTTGTAAAGGTGCTTTAAAGTCAGCTATTTCATGGTCACCAATATGTAGTATTGATTCTGGTGCTGCATTTAATTGTGCTTTAATGAGCTCAAACAACCCTTCACTTTTCGATTTCTTATACTCAGAAGAGCAAAACACCTCGTCTATGTAAGAAGCAGCATCTGCTGGTAAGGTATGTTGTAATAAACGTTTTAATTCCATTTGAGTCAGATAAGTATCACTAACAATAACAATCTTTAGACCCAATTTATGTGCTTCTCGTATGACATCTACCATGGGTGGAAAGGCATAACATAAGGCTAATTCTGTTTTAATTTCTTCTTCGATTAATTGTTTTTGTTCAAGTGTGGAAAGAGAGGTGAAATATTGATAAATTTTTTCGAGGGAAATTTGATAATGGCCTTCTTGGATATTAGCCTCACGGTAAGCCCTAGCAGCCGCATTAATCCGTTGATAAGCCGTCATCCCTAGTTGCTGGCAGATATCACTTTTCTGCATCTCATAAAATACATCTTTTGGCAGCGCCGTATTGCGCCAAACTAATGTGTCAAAGCAATCCAGCGAAAGCGTGGTGATGTGCTGATATCGACTTAAAATACCTGGTAAGTCCGCAGATGTAACTGAGCGATGAGCTTGTAAAAGAGAGGTACGATTTTCAGCGACTATATTCATCAATTTTTTTGATCTCCATATCTTTTTTAAACCTAGCATATTATAGTAAAATATCCAATAAGGACGGAGGAAGAAACAGTGCAAGTTTCATGGATTACATCAATGGCTGAGTTTTCATCGATTATCACGCCAGTACTTAAACTAATTAATGCAAAACGTATTTGTGAGGTCGGCGCTAGTGCTGGTACTAATTCACAAGTATTGGGTCAGGTGATGCGTGAACAGCAAGGTAAATTGCTGTCTATCGATCCTAGGCCACAAGAATGTTATTTAAATTGGTTAAGACAAACGAGTGATGTTGCTTCCCATATTCATGATTACAGCTTGTCTGCCATTCCTAGCATTGGCAAAGTGGACGCATGGTTTTTGGATGGCGATCATAATTGGTATACCGTTTATCATGAATTACTGGCGGTTGAGAGCGAATGCCAAAAACATGATTATTTGCCGGTCATTTTCTTGCATGACATGAATTGGCCATGCGCACGTCGTGATATGTACTATGATCCTAGCCGTATTCCAGCTCAATACTTGCATCCACATGCAGCCGATATTGGCATTAGTATTGGTAATCCCAATATTACAGAAGGTGGATTTAAAGGCGGTATTTGGGCGTTAAAAGAGGGTGGCCCTCGAAACGGGATTTTGACAGCCGTGGAAGATTTTCTTGCGCAATCTTCGCAACAATATCATTGGGTGCAAGTGCCGGCGGTATTGGGTATGGGTGTGTTAGTTGATGTTCGTCATCCGCATGCTAAGCAGATTATGGATTTTTACGCGCCTTATCATAATAATCCGTTGATTGCGACTTTGGAGCAGGATCGGGTTGAGAAATATTTAGTGATTTGTAAGCTGCAAGATAAGATAAAGAAAATGTCAGCTATTCTGAATAAGTTGAGTCAGTATAGTGAGACGGAAGTTACTTAGTTCGTGTAGCCCGGCAAATCTTTTGCCGGGGCTCTTTG
>JBAQCP010000108.1:0-2924 GCA_049294295.1 Gammaproteobacteria bacterium
TCGCTACGCTCGGGATGACAATGGTAGTAGCTCGGGATGACAGTCGTAGTAGCGGAGTGACAGTGGAAGTAGCGGAATGACAGCTGTGCCATTAACAGAAAATTTCAGGATATCTATATGCAAGATAATTTGGATTTTCTAAATAATATTCAAAAAGGTTTAGAAATCCTTCAATCTATTCCTTCTCTAAACTTTCATCCCAGCCCACGCGAATTAGTTTTTACATGCGATAAAATAAAGCTATATCATTACGCATCATCTAGCATCACAAACAAAACTCCATTGCTAATCGTCTTTGCAACCGTTAACCGCCCGGATATTTTAGATCTTAATTCAAATCATTCCCTCATCCGAGATTTATTAAATCAAGGCCACGATATTTATTTATTAGATTGGGGTGATATTAATAGCGAAGACAGCCAAGTTACAATGGCAGATTATGTACTTAAATATATTGATGCTTGCATCAATTTCATGCTAACTAAAAATAACTTACTAACGGTTAATCTGCTGGGTATTTGTCAAGGTGGTATCCTCACGCTTTGTTATGCAACCATATTTGATAAGATTAATAAATTAATATTAATTTCTACACCTGTTGATTTTCATACGAAAGAACACATGATTGCTAAATTATTAGAACGATTAAATGCTAATGACATTATACAAAATATCCCAGGCTCCTGGCTTACTAATTTTTTTATCAGCTTACGCCCATTTGAATTAATAGGTAAAAAATATTTAACGTTCGTAAACTCATTAGAAAACGAATCATTTATCGATACATTTTTATTGGTTGAAAAATGGCTGCATGATGCACCAGATCAACCCATGCTAGCATTCAAGCAATTATTAACAGATTTTTATCAAGGCAATAAGCTTGTTAAAAATGAGGCTTATTTAGCTAATCGTCACATTACACTCTCCAGTATTAAGATCCCTATATTGAATATCATTGGAACCGCTGATGAGATTGTTCCCCCCTCTGCAAGTACTGCGTTAAAACAGTATATTTCCCCCGAGCTTTATACTGAAAAAACCTTTCCTGCCGGACATATTGGTATTTATATCAGTCATAAGATAGGTAAAAGACTGTCCAGCACAATTACTGAATGGCTAGCTGGTAAATACTGATTGAATATCAGGTTTCTATGCGCGCATAATGAAACCAGATAAATGAACGAGTTATCTTAAAATAATCTTAAGAAAAACTATTCTAAATGGAATATCAAGATTCAAGGAGAGTACCCATGTCTATTGCTCGAGATCCATTATTAATTAATCCAGAAGCAATCCCTGCGCAAACTGCTTATGACTTGGCTGTGTTTATTTATCAATTGCCATCTGAGCAATTGAGGGAAATTATTAGCGCTGCTAAAGAACAATATAATGCGCCTATGCAATCTTGGATGTGGGGCCCCCTCTATTATTTATTTAACTTCCGTGGACGCTCGGTAGACTTCATTCAAGCAGAGACTCTCGTTGACGAACGAATAGCTACCCCAGATCATTTAACAGATGTGAAGGCATTCGCACCATATCTTCATATAGTAGGTAAGGAAGATGGCACGTGGAAGGAAGAGTCTGCTAATACTTTGTTAATACGTGAATTCCTAAAGCATTTGAAAGGGTATGATCACAGTATTCAAATGTCTTTAAAAAAACTGCAAGAATTATCTAATTTATTAAATCGTTTTATTGAGCTTCGCATTGATCTGCGTAATAAATTGGAGAAAGTTGAAAATAATCTTGCATTAGCCTGTGTCCGTATTGCGGATGTTGAACGTGCAATCAAATATGATAGAGACAGAATTGAAACAATACGTAAATCTAATTTTGAATTAGAGAAGCGTCAAGAATGGATAAAAAAAGTAAATGACGCGATTTCACAAAAGCAAAAACAATTGGCACCTATAAAAGCAGAAGAAATTACACTCTCTCTAGAAAGAGCTACCATCATTAAAGATTTAACGGAACTTAATCCTGCTTTTAATCAAGCTCGCTCAATGGTAGAGACGGATGATGTCTATACAGAGGCAGCAAAAATCGGTAAAGCAGCAGCTGATGGGGCTAAAAGAGAATATTTGACTCGTGTGGAAGAGAAAAAAGCACGCGATCGAGATTTGGCAGTATTGAAGATGACAGCGCCCAAATTAGCAGAAAGAAAAGCAACTGTCTCGATAGAGTCTCACGCTCCAGCAGCGGCGATCGATATAGGAGCCAGCAGAGTACAGGATGCTAAAGAAGAATGCTTAAAGTCTTCTGTTCTTAACAATGATGGGTTTAAAACAAAATTAACGCACTTAATGCAATCTATTTCAGGGCAAAGGCCAGTTCCCACCAAACAAGCTGTGGTGGTAGAGCAAACTGATTTGATGCGAAAAAGACAATCTTTACTTGAGCAATCGGGTCTTTTTGGGCCTCGTAAAGAAGCTGCGCCAAAAGCTGAAAGTTCTTGTTCTCATCAACCACAAAACTAGTTAATATCAACCAACTTTTTTAACTTGAAGCATGAAAATGAAAAAAGAATTGTTCCAAAATAAACTAACAGTGAAAAAATCCAGTGTTCACGGTTATGGTGTGTTTGCTGGGAAAGCGATTAAGAAAGGCGAAATCATTGAAGAATGCTACATGTTGATTTCTAGCGGTGGTGATAAGGTATTAGAAGATTATTACTTCCAGGCTGGTCGAAAATATGCCATGTTTCTTGGGTTTGGTTGTATCTACAATCATGCAGATGAGCCAAATGCGGATTATAAGCTGAATATTAAGCAGCGTGTGGTGACGATTAAGGCAAGTCGTAATATTCCTAAAGGGGCTGAGATATTTGTCAGTTATGGGGAAGAATGGTTTAGTAGTCGTGGGTGGGATAGTAAGAAGAGATAAGAGATTGTTATTCCTGCACTCTTACTGTCATCCCGAGC
>JBAQCP010000109.1:0-8320 GCA_049294295.1 Gammaproteobacteria bacterium
AGCGAAGCGGAATCCGGGTTTGTTTGCATAATTAGACAAACCCGGATTTTGCTTCGCTCCATCCAGGCTACGCCTGTTGCATATTACTTATACTTAAACATTAAACCTAAAGTGCATAACATCGCCATCTTGCACGATATATTCCTTACCCTCTAAACGCCACTTACCAGCTTCTTTCGCGCTGCTTTCACCCTTGAAGCGAATAAAGTCATCGTAGCTCACTACTTCTGCACGTATAAATCCTTTTTCAAAATCAGTATGAATCACACCCGCTGCTTGCGGAGCGGTATCACCTATATGAATCGTCCATGCTCTGACTTCTTTTACGCCAGCAGTGAAATATGTTTCAAGGTTTAATAATTTATAGCCCGCATGAATTAAACGGTCCAAGCCGGGTTCAGTTAAGTTTAATTCTGCCATGAAAATTTCTTTTTCGGCGTCATCTAGTTCTGCAATTTCTGCTTCCATAGCAGCGCAGATAACAACAACTTGCGCATTTTCACTCTCAGCAATTTGTTTTACTTCATCAAGTAATGGATTGTTGGTGAATCCATTCTCAGAAACGTTAGCAGCATACAATGTAGGTTTTAACGTTAATAAATGGAATGCATTTAATAAAGGCAATTCTTCTTTGGTGAAGCTTAATGCACGAGCGGGCTTGCCGTCGTTTAATTGTTTTTTAATTCTTTCTAATAGCGCTAGTTCTACTAGGGCTGCTTTGTCGCCAGATCTTGCCACTTTTTGCACGCGTAGGATGGTTTTATCAGTTGTTTCAAGATCCGCTAAGGCAAGTTCAGTGTTGATAACATCAATATCAGAACGAGGAGAAACTTTACCGGCTACATGAGTAATGTTGTCGTCTTCAAAGCAGCGAACAACATGAACAATTGCATCTGTTTCGCGAATATGTGCTAAAAATTTATTGCCTAATCCCTCACCTGTCGATGCGCCCGCGACAATACCGGCAATATCAACGAATTCTACGGTCGTTGGTAAAATACGTTCTGGTTTTACAATGGCAGCTAATTTCTCTAAGCGATCATCAGGAACCGCAACAATGCCCACATTGGGTTCAATGGTGCAGAAGGGGTAATTGGCTGCAGGAATGCCTGCTTTGGTTAAGCAATTAAATAAAGTGGATTTACCGACATTGGGTAATCCTACGATGCCACATTTTAAAGCCATGATTATTTCTCCGTCGTGTGTAGTTGTTGCATCGCTTTTTGCATATCACCGGCCAGTATTAATGGCAGTGCATAGATAGCGGATTCAATTGCTTGATCTATTTGTAAGCGATCCGGTTTGGATGGATTTTTTAAAACATAATCGACGACTTCTCGGCTATGTGTTGGTCGTCCAATACCGATGCGTAATCGATAGAATTGTTTAGTACCTAAGTGGCTAATAATATCTTTTAAGCCATTATGGCCGCCATCACCACCATCAAATTTTAATTTGATGGTGCCAACGGGCAAATCTAAATCATCATGCGCCACTAAAATCGCATTCGCGGGTATCTTATGATAATTCATGCAAGCTTGAACGGCTTGACCGCTGCGATTCATGAAAGTACTTGGAATGAGCAAATGACAAGTTTGGCCATCGATGCGGGTTTGGCTATGTAAGCCGTGATATTTATTTTCATGTTTAAAGCTAGCGTTTTCACGGTCAGCAAGCTCTTCAACGAACCATGCGCCAGCATTATGCCTAGTGTTAGCATATTCATTGCCGGGATTAGCTAAGCCTACAATGAGTTGAATAGAGTGAGGGGATGACACGTGTGCTCCCTAAGATAAGTATAATACCTCTTGTACCTACAGATTTTAATTTTTAACATCCCATCTGCAGGCCATCTTGCCCCCTAAAAATGCTTACATATGAATAACTATGTACGCATTTTTTAGGGGCAATCTGACCTACATCTGGGCGCTAAAAACCAAAATCTGCAGGTACGAAAGGTATAGACCCTGCTCAGCAGGGCCTAGTACTAAAGTGTTACTTTGTATCTTCGTTAGCGTTCTTTTGAGCAGTTGCTGGAACTTCTGATGCAACAGGTGCTTCAGTTGGTTCTTCAACAGGCTCTTCTTCAACGCGAGGTATGTGAATAGAGATAACTGCTTTATCGTCACCATGCAAGAGTGCAACTGATTCAACGCCTTTAGGCATTTTTAAATCAGAAATGTGCATGATTTGGTTAAGTTGCATGTCTGCAACATTCACTTCGATAAATTCTGGTAAGTTATCTGGTAAGCAGGCAACTTCAATATCACTCATGATGTGAGATGCTAAACCGCCTTCTTTAGCACCAGGTGCTTCTTCTGTGCCAACAAAGTGAAGTGGAACATGCATGTGTAATTTTTCATCTGCATGAACGCGTTGGAAATCGATATGTAAAACGCGTGGTTTGAAAGCGTGACGTTGCACGTCTTTTAAAATAACACGTTCGCTATCGGTACCGGTTTTTAAGGTTAAAATATGGGAATAAAATGCTTCATTCTCCAGGGATTTTACGACTAACTTGTGTTCTAACGTTAGAGAAACAGGTTCTTTCCCACCACCGTAAACAACGCCTGGAACTTTTTCTTCTCGACGTAGGCGGCGGCTCGCACCTTTCCCCATATCGTGGCGAACAGCAGCTTCAACTTCAAATTTCATTTTAGCCATTGTAGTGACTCCACTTTATAGTATAAAAAATAATCACCCCGCGACCAGGGTGAGCAACGGCATATTCTACATAAAAATGGGGAAGATGGAAGGATAATATCCAGTGTGTGATGGGGTGCAGCCTGTCATTCCCGCGCAGGCGGGAATCTATCCTGCTGGCAAGATGGGGTAACAATGAATGCATTTAAGTATGCATCTAAAATATAGGGTTGGGTATGTTATGGATGGGTTCCCGCTGCGCGGGAATGACAGGCTGCGCTCCGTCCAGGCAGCGCTTACCAACTAATCCAAAAACATCTTACTTAGGGAGCCAGCGCCACTAATACGACGAATTGCTTCCGCAATCATAGGGCTTAAAGTCATGGTTCGGATACGAGAGCAGTGTTGAGCGCTTTCGCTGAGTGGGATGGTGTCACAAACAACAATTTCGTCTAAAAGAGAGTTGTCGATATTGTGAATGGCTTTGCCTGACAATACGGGATGAGTCACGTAAGCGGCAACTTTTGCAGCGCCATGATTCTTTAATGCTTCAACTGCGCGGCATAGGGTGCTTGCAGTATCAACGATGTCATCTACAATAATGCAGTCACGATCTTTCACGTCACCAATAATGTGCATTACTTGTGCTTCATTTTGGCGTGGACGGCGTTTGTCGATAATAGCAAGGTCAGCGCCATGGATGTGTTTAGCAATAGCACGTGCGCGAACGACCCCGCCAACATCTGGAGAGACAATAGTAATGTCTTTATAACCATTGGCTTGCAAATCTTCTAGCATCATAGGTGTGCTATAAAGGTTATCAACCGGCATGTAGAAAAAGCCTTGGATTTGATCAGCGTGTAAATCAACGGTGACCACGCGGGTAACGCCCACGGTTGCTAGCATGTCAGCGATAATTTTAGCGGTAATTGGAACACGAGCAGAACGAACCCGTCTATCTTGTCTTGCATAACCAAAGTAAGGAATCACCGCGGTGATTTTAGCCGCTGAAGCACGACGCAAGGCGTCAGCTAGGGTGATTAATTCCATTAGGTTGTCATTGGTAGGCGCGCAAGTAGATTGCACAATAAAGACGTCTCTACCACGAACATTTTCTTGGATTTCAACCATCGTTTCGCCGTCAGAAAATTTGCTGACGAGGGCTTTACCGATGGGAATGTTGAGATCTTCTGCAATACGTCGAGTTAATTCTTGGCTAGCATTACCACTAAATAGCATTATCTCTGGCACGGCATTAATCCTATATGAAGTTGTAGTGTGTAGAAGTGCTGAGTTGCTTTCTGATCTTATTGTTCTGAAATTTGGCTGGGGTGCTAGGATTCGAACCTAGGGATGTCAGGATCAAAACCTGATGCCTTACCACTTGGCTACACCCCAATGCCTTAGGAAGCGCTATTTTGTCGAGAGATGGCCCGGCTGTCAATGGTCTGAATTAAATAATTTTAGGCTAAGCGCCTGTTTGTTAATTATTTGTTAATAAAATAATCATTCGATTGCTTTATGATGCTTAAAATTAGTCAGAAGAGGTGTGTATGGCAGACTCGAGGCAACAACAACTCTATTCTAATCCGCCAACAGCAAAGGTAACGATTAAGGTCGCTGGCCGTGAAATGGCCTGTGATGTTTCTGATCGTTTGATGTTGGAAGTCAAGAGTGTTTGCGACGCCGAGTTTTTGGTGAATTATTTGTATGCGACTACGGCAAAAGTAACGATTAGAGTCGTTGGTCGTGAAGTGATCTATGATGTTTCGGATCGTTTGGCACTGGAAATCAAGAGTGCTTGTGATGCTGAATTTTTGGAAAATTATTTGGTGAGGCATTCAGCGCCGTCTCTAAATCCTTTTCCAGATGTATATGAGCAACCACAAACGCCGGAGTCCCCTCATCCTTATGTAAGTGCTTTTTCTGCTTTTGTAGGCCCAGCTACTGAACAATCTCAAGATCATCAATATGTTGACGATATGTCGCAACAGCCAGTATGGCTTAAAGTGCCGATAGTTTATGTATACGAAGAGGGTGGTGTGACTGAGGATTTGCAGCAATCACAAGAGTTTGAATACGTTGAGAGTCCTATAGAAGGTGATCGGGCTATCCATGCAACGATAGCGTCTGAACAATTAGAGGGCGATGTATCCTTTTTTCCTGAAGAATCTGAAGAAAATGCTCAAGATAGTGATTCATCTTATGATGCCGGGGCGATGAAGACTTGTGTCGGTAATTGGTCAATGTTTTCTTTTCATCCCGAAGACGGGGATGGTGCAGGGTTTACGCGAGCTTATCCGTAAATAGGGTAGCGCGTTGCCCGTATTTCATGCTGAGGGATCGACGCATAATTTTTTATCCCTGCACTTCTAGCTTCGTCGTCCCGCGGGATCCAGAAATTGCTTAAATTTGTCATTTCTTGCTGGTTTTTATCTAAGTCTGGATCCCGCGGTCAAGCCGCGGGACGACAAATTTCATAAATTAGCCTGCAAAAAAATATGCGTCGATCCCTCAGCATTTCATGCGGGCAACGCCGGTTTAGACTGTCCAATGATAAATAATAATTTTTGTCTTTAACCCTGGGGATGAAATAGATATTTTTGCCGGTAAATCCAGTGAGCCCACTTGGCTATAATCTAAATAAGTCACCTGCCATCCTTGTTGAGTCAGCATGCTCAAACGCCCAGCAGCATCAAACTGTTTGTCAGCAGCCACATCTGGTGCCGGTAATCCTCGCACCCAATACCCTAAATAAGAAACAGGCAGTCGCCAGCCCCAGGCATTAGCTAGCAATTGCTCAGGTGTGTTGGCGGTCATTTTTTGGCCGTTGGATGTTTCTAGCGTCACGCTTCCTGGTTGACCAGTTAACTTGAGTGCGCCAGCGCCAAATGGGCCGGATAAGGTAATAAAGTAATGTCCATGGTTTTCTTGCCAGTTTACGGTTGCACTGCCAGAGTTTTGGGCAGCGATGATGCCAATTTTCCCATTTAACTGCCAAACCTGGAGTTGTTTTAAGGCAGTTTGTCGGTCTTGCCAAGGAATTTGGGTGGTGGGTGCGGTCGGATGCTGGCTGACGCTGGCGCAACCACTGAGTAAAGTAATAAGTAATAACGCCCATATCATACGCATATCTGATCCTTTCCTTTTCTTTACGGTGGTTTGCGCATAAAATACGCCAAACTCCAACTATAACTTGGCGATCGTTCCCATGTCTATTTTCGTTATTGGCATTAACCACAAAACGGCACCGGTGTCGCTTAGAGAAAAGGTCTATTTTTCTCTAGACAGGCTGACGCTCTATCTCCAAGATTTGCTAAATCGTGGTGTCGCGCGCGAGGCTGTTTTGTTGTCGACCTGCAATCGGTCAGAGTTATATTGCGAGGCAGATAATGCGGCAGCACTTAAAGATTGGTTGTGTGCACAAGCCGCTATTTCCGCCACCGAGCTTGAAGCGGTGCTTTATGTCTATCAGCATAAAGAAGCGATTGCACATATTATGAAAGTGGCTTGCGGATTAGATTCTATGGTCTTAGGCGAGTCACAAATTTTGGGCCAATTAAAAGAAGCTTATTCAGAAAGCTGTACAGCTGATGCCGTCGGTCCTATGTTCCATCGATTATTTCAACAGGTGTTTGCATTAGCCAAAGATGTGCGAGCAACGACTGCTATCGGCGCATGTCCGGTTTCTGTTGCATCTGCTTCCGCTCATTTTGCCAAGCAGCAGACGCTTAATTTTTACGAGGCTAAGGTGTTATTAATAGGCGCAGGTGATACGACAGATTTATTGTTGCGTTATTTGGGGCCGCATTTACGTCAGCCACTAACTATTATTAACCGCAGTGCAGAGCGCGCATTAGCGTTAGCTGAGCAATTTGGTGCAAAGGCGCTTGCTTGGGAGCAGCTCAGTGATGCTGTGCGCGAGGCTGATATTGTCTTTTCAGCAACAGGCAGCGCATTGCCGATTGTGCAGCAAGCATTAGTCGCTGATGCGATGTCCACTCGTGCTGATCAGCCTTTGATGTTAATTGATGTCGCAGTCCCCAGAGATATTGAGGCATCTGTCGCCGATATTCCTAATGTGAGATTGTTTTGTATTGATAATTTGAAAGCGATTATTGATCGTCATCGTCAAGGTCGTGAGCATGCCGCTGAAAAAGTGCTAGCATTAATTGAGCAAAAAAGTGCTGTTTTATTCGCTGAGTTGAATTCATTTGATCGTGTCGCGCATACTATTCGCGCTTATCGCGGACAAATTGAGGAAATGTGTAACGCAGAGTTATTAAAGTCACAGCAACAATTATTGCAGGGAATGAATCCTGCTGATGTATTAGATATGTTCGCTAAAGCGTTCACTAAAAAGTTATTGCACGCACCGAGTGTTCAATTGCGTCAAGCCGGTGCAGAAGGGCGGTTTGATTTATTAACATTCGCTAAACAATTATTTGCTATCCCTGATCATGAAGTTGAGAGTTTATGAAGCCATCTATTGTCACTAAATTACAAAATACAGAAGCGCGTTATAACGAGCTAAAAGAATTATTATCAGATCCCGATGTCACAAACGATTTAAATCGTTATCGTGATCTTTCTAGGGAGTATTCTCAGCTAGAGCCGACTGTGCAAATGCATAATCGCTATCAGCAGTATGTACAAGCCTTGGAGGATGCGAAAGCGATGCTAGATGAAGACGATGCTGAGATGCAGCAATTAGCTAAGCAGGAAGTAAAGCAGGTCGAAGAAGATTTGGTTAAGCTAGAAGAAGAATTGCTCATCATGCTGCTGCCTAAAGATCCTAACGATGCTAATAATATTTTCTTGGAAATTCGTGCGGGAACAGGTGGTGATGAAGCCGCAATTTTTGCCGGTGATTTATCACGTATGTATATTCGCTACGTGGAAGAGCAAGGTTGGAAGTCTGAAATGATTAGCGAAAACCAAGGTGAGCATGGCGGCTATAAAGAAATTATTATGCGTGTGATTGGTGAAGGCGCTTATTCTCGATTTAAGTTTGAATCGGGGGTGCATAGAGTGCAGCGTGTTCCTGCGACTGAAACGCAAGGTCGTATTCATACCTCTACTTGTACCGTTGCCATTTTGCCAGAAATGGAAGAAATCAATAGCATTGAGATTAATCCGGGTGATTTGAGAGTAGATACTTTCCGTGCGTCAGGCGCGGGTGGTCAGCACGTTCAAAAAACAGATTCGGCCATTCGCATTACGCATATTCCGACAGGCACAGTGGTTGAGTGCCAAGATGAGCGATCACAACATAAAAATCGTGCGCGCGCGATGTCTTTGTTAAAGGCTAGAATTTTAGCGGCTGAGCAAGAGAAGCAGCATAAACAGCAAGCTGATGCGAGACGTAGTTTGGTTGGAACGGGTGATCGTTCTGAACGTATTCGGACATATAACTACCCACAAGGTCGTATTACCGATCATCGTATTAACTTAACCTTGTATCAGTTAACGCAAATTATGGAAGGTGATTTAGCGCCGTTAATTGATGCGTTGAATCAAGAATACAATGCAGATTTAATTGCAGCGTTGGGTGAGTAATTGGTTACTATTCAGCAGGCATTATATGAAGCAAGTCAGCAGCTTGTAACGCGCACACAGAGTTTGGATGGCGGGGTTGTTTGTCGCCGTTATCCAGACTTACTCTGTCATCCCGAGC
>JBAQCP010000110.1:0-11098 GCA_049294295.1 Gammaproteobacteria bacterium
TGTCGCTGCGCGTCATCCGGGCTACACTCCGTTATCCGCAGATCGGCATTATTCTCTTTTTTTACAACATCTAGCCTGATAGTGCCGTAACTATTTGATTTGCTGTACACCCAAGAATATAATCACCCAGGATGATTTTTTATCTATACTCATTGAGGAACATAAAACGTGAACAACACGCGACCCAAAAACTTGAATCTTTTTACCATTCGCATGCCCTTGCCAGCGATTGTATCTATTTTGCACCGTGTCTCTGGTCTTTTCTTATTTCTATGTATTCCACTCGTATTGTGGGCGTTAGAATATTCCTTTACTTACGAAGGCTATGACGCTATTCAACAATGGTTGAGCACATTTTGGGTGAAGTTTATTTTTTGGGTGTTGTTAGCCGCATTTTGCTATCATTTAGTAGCGGGCGTTCGTCACCTTCTCTCTGATTTCCTTCAAATTGGCGAATCTAAAAAGGGTGGTAAGCTTTCAGCAGTGTTAACGTTTGTAATTACCGGTTTATTAGTTATTTTGGCGGGTGTTTGGTTATGGTAAAGTCAGTGTTAGGTGCAAATCAGGGTTTACGCGACTGGGTTATCCAGCGTATGTCGGCAATTGTGATGGCTGTTTATTCCATTGGATTAATCGCTTATCTCGTCTGCCATCCCAACCTTTACTATGCTGAGTGGAGAGCAATTTTTGACTCTACCGGCATGAAAATCGCAACATTGCTCTTTTTGTTATCATTAATGCTCCACGCCTGGATAGGTATGTGGACGATTTTTACTGATTACGTTAAACCTGCTGCACTCAATATTATATTGCAAGTGTTGGCTGTTCTTATGTTAGCTGCCTGTTTTATCTGGGGCGCTTTGATTTTGTGGAGTCTTTAATCAATGAAAGTGGCAACTCACACATTTGATGCGGTTATTGTGGGCGGGGGTGGAGCAGGCTTACGTTCTGCTATTGAATTATCCCAATCTGGTTTAAACGTAGCGGTACTATCTAAAGTATTTCCAACTCGTTCGCATACGGTGTCTGCGCAGGGTGGTATTAATGCGGCATTAGGTAATGTTGAGCCTGATGACTGGCGCTGGCACATGTACGATACTGTTATTGGTTCCGATTTTCTGGGCGACCAAGATGCTATCGAATACATGTGTAAAAATGCGCCTCAATCCATTTATGAATTAGAGCATATGGGTTTACCCTTCTCTCGCTTAGAAGACGGCAAAATTTATCAGCGTGCCTTTGGTGGTGCGACTCGTGAATATGGTAAAGAACAGGCGCATCGTACCTGTGCGGCAGCGGATAGAACCGGCCATGCCATGTTGCATACCTTGTATCAAAAAAACGTCGAAGCAAAAGCCAAATTTTTTAACGAATGGTTTGCGATTGATTTAGTACGAGCTGCGAATGGTGCGATTGCTGGTGTGACGGCTCTGTGTATTGAAACCGGCGAAGTTGTTTTCATTCACGCTAGAGCGACCATTTTAGCAACCGGTGGTGCAGGCCGTATTTTTTCATCAACCACTAATGCACATATTTGCACGGGTGATGGTTTCGGTATGGCATTACGTGCAGGTCTACCATTGCAGGATATGGAATTCTGGCAATTCCATCCAACTGGTATTTATGGTTCTGGTTCGTTAATCAGTGAAAGTGTTCGTGGTGAAGGCGGTTACTTGATTAATAAAGACGGTGAACGTTTCATGGAACGTTATGCACCGCATCTTAAAGATTTATCTTGCCGTGATATCGTTGCACGTTCTTCCGCGATTGAAATTCGTGAAGGCCGCGGTGCGGGTCCTAATGGTGATTATGTATTATTAAAAGCAGATCACTTAGGTGCTGATGTTATTCAATCTCGCTTGCCAGGTATTCGTGAATTAGCGATGACATTTGCTGGCGTTGATCCTATTAAAGATCCTATTCCTGTTGTTCCTACTTGCCATTACGCAATGGGTGGTATTCCAACCAATTATCATGGTCAAGTGATTACCCAAAATGCTAAAGGCGAAGATGTCTTGGTTCAGGGTTTATATGCAGCTGGTGAAGCGGCTTGTGTGTCTGTGCACGGTGCAAATCGCTTAGGGGCAAACTCCTTACTTGACTTAGTTGTATTCGGTCGTGCAGCTGGTTTACATGTTAAGGAAGGTATCGGAGAAGGTATGCATCTCAATGATGTCAGCAGTGCTGATATCGAAAAGGCGTTAACTCGCGTACATCGTTGGAACGATAATCAAAACGGTGAAAGTGTTGAAAAAATCCGTACTGATTTACAACGTGTCATGCAAAATGATTTCGGTGTCTTCCGTTCCGAAGAGCCTATGAAAGAAGGCTTCGTGAAATTAGAAGAATTAAAAGATCGCTTAAACTTTGCGTCTATTAAAGATAAGAGCCAATGTTTCAATACCGCTCGTGTTGAAGCGCTTGAATTAGATAACTTAATGGCAACTGCTATTGCAACCGCTTACTCTGCTGAAACACGTAAAGAAAGCCGTGGTGCGCATGCGCGTTTTGATTATCCAGAAAGAGACGATGCAAACTGGTTGAAGCATACGGTTTATTATGACGATGGTCGTATTGATTTCCGTGAAGTGAATATGAAGCCGGAATTCATGCCGCCAATCGAATTATCTAGTCGTGAAGAAAATCACTAACAAGGGGTGTAAAGATGCGTTTTTCTATTTATCGCTTTAATCCAGAGACCGATAAAAAGCCATACATGCAAGATTTTGATCTTGATATAAAAGAGCATGGCTGCATTATGGTATTGGATGCCTTGTTAACGATTAAGAATAAATTTGATGAAAGCGTAACGTTAAGACGCTCATGCCGTGAGGGTGTGTGCGGTTCTGACGGTATGAACATCAATGGTAAAAATCGTTTAGCTTGTACGACCCACATTGCTGCGTTGGGTGACGGTCCGATTGTGATTCGTCCTTTGCCTGGCTTGCCAGTTGTGCGCGATTTAGTGGTCGATATGACTCAGTTTTATGATCAATACAATAAAGCGAAGCCATTTTTGCAAAATGACGAACCTGTGCCTGCGACTGAGCGTTTACAATCGCCGGAAGAAAGAGCGAAGTTGGATGGTTTGTATGAGTGTATTTTATGTGCATGTTGTACAACGTCTTGCCCATCTTTCTGGTGGAATCCTGATAAGTACATGGGTCCTGCAGCGTTGTTGCAAGCTTATCGCTTTATTGCAGATAGCCGTGACACCTTTAAAGAAGAACGTTTGGCTGATATGGCCGATCCATTTAGCCTATTCAGATGCCGCGGTATTATGAATTGCGTGGATGCTTGTCCGAAAGACTTAAATCCGTTAGAAGCGATTAATCATATTAAGCAGGAAATGTTGAAAGCTTCGGTTTAAGCAGGTTGGTGGGTGATCGAGTCGCTGCCGTCATTGCGCTCACTACTGTCATTCCCAAGGCTACTGTCATTCCCGCGCATGCGGGAATCTATCCCTAACGTTTCCGCAGAGGTCGGTTTGGGATGGATTCCCGCATGCGCGGGAATGACAGTAGCCTTGGGAATGACAGTAGTGAGCGCAATGATGATAGCGGGTGTTCACCTGCTAATAAAAAGACCTGGTTTAAATCCAGGTTTTGCTATTTAAATTGCTCGTAAATTAAGCTACTCTTCACTCCGGGCGACATTGATATACAACGTTGTAACATTGGTAATGTTTTAAAATATAACTAATTGAATTTTAAAGAGTAAAGTTAATGACCACCCAATCCAAATCGATGCAGGATCTTTGGCAAGACTCTTACCTTGCCGGCGGTAACCAGGCTTATTTAGATGATCTTTACGATACATTCATCACTAATCCTGACGATTTAACGCCAGAATGGCGTCAATATTTTGATAAATTGACCCAGCAGGTAGAGCGTTCTACCCCTGATGTATCTCACTCTGAGATCCGTGAGCAATTTTTAGCTTACGCAAAACATGCGTCTCGCATGGCCTCCCAGGGATTTGATACTGGGCATGACGAGCAGCAAGAGCTTGTTACCGAATTGATCAATACCCACCGTCGCGTAGGGCATCTGCAAGCAACCATCGATCCATTGGGTTTATACCAAGGCATTAAAAATCCAGCCTTAGACCTTAATTACTACGGCTTTTCTGACCAAGATAAAGGCAAAACCTTTAGCGTTGGTTCTTATGCTGGTTTAAACAAAGCAGTCGCAAGTCTCGAAGAAATCACCCAAAGCTTAAAGCAAATTTATTCAGGCACAATAGGCTTTGAATACATGCACATCAACCGTCCAGACGAAGTAGAATGGATACGGGAACGCATTGAAAAAGGGTGGGCTAATTTCAAACCAACATCTGAAGAAAAGCAGCGTTTGCTCGATAAATTAATCGTCGCTGATGGTATTGAAAAATACTTAGGCTTTAAATATGTCGGCCAAAAGCGTTTCTCCTTGGAAGGCGGCGATAGCCTTATTCCAATGTTAGACACTATTATTAATCGCAGTGCTCAAGCTGGGATTAAAGAAACCGTGATTGGTATGGCCCATCGTGGTCGTCTCAACGTGTTAATGAATGTGGTCGGTAAAGATCCTAAGAGTATTTTTGCGGCCTTTGAAGGTGCGGGCATTTCCCAAACCCATTCTGGCGACGTTAAATATCACTTAGGTTATTCTTCTAATGTGAAAACGCCTTACGGTACCATGCATATGGTATTAGCGTTTAACCCATCACATTTAGAAATCGTGTCGCCTGTCGTGCAGGGTTCTACTCGCGCACGTCAACGTAGACGCCGTGACACTGAGATGAAACAAGCATTACCTATCCAAATCCACGGTGATGCTGCATTTGCAGGTCAAGGTGTGGTGATGGAAACCTTCAGCATGTCACAAACACGCTGGTTTACAGTAGGTGGCTCTGTTCATATTGTCATTAATAACCAAGTTGGTTTTACGACGAGCAATCCTAAAGATGCACGCTCCACCATCTATTGCACAGACGTCGCAAAAATGGTTGAAGCACCGATCTTGCATGTGAATGCAAATGATCCTGAAGCGGTTTACTTTGCTTCTTTATTAGCAATCGATTATCGCAATACCTTTAAGAAAGATGTCGTCATTGATTTAGTTTGTTATCGTCGTCATGGTCACAATGAAGCAGATGAACCATCTGCAACGCAACCAGTGATGTATAAAGCGATCAAAGCAATGCCTGTTCCTTATGCGTTGTATGCTAAGAAATTAGTCAGCGAAGGTGTTATTCAAAATGATGCAGAAAAAACGTTAGTTGATAACTATAGACAAGCGTTAGATGACGGCAAGCCGATTGTTGAAGTTAGCAATGGTGAAGACGTTGCGCATTACGAATATAGCACCAATTGGGAACCATTCTTAAAAACTGAATGGACACAAGCGGCTGTCACCTCAATTCCTTTAGATCGCATTAAAGCGATTGGTGCGGAATTAGCTAAATTACCTGAAGGCTTTGTTGTTCAGCCGCAGGTAAAAAAGACGCTAGAAGCACGCGAAAAAATGACAGCTGGCGAAACACCATTAAATTGGGGTTACGCTGAAACCATGGCTTATGCTTCTTTATTAGAAGAAGGTTATCCTATCCGTTTATGCGGACAAGATGCAGGCCGCGGTACATTTGCGCATAGACACGCTGTGTTACATGAGCAAAACACTGACGAAATTTACTTACCATTAAGTCATATATCGCCAAAACAAGCGCAGATCAATATCGTTGATTCTCTATTATCTGAAGAAGCGGTATTAGCATTTGAATATGGTTACGCAACCACTGAACCCAACAATTTTGTTTTATGGGAAGCACAATTTGGTGACTTTGCAAATGGTGCACAAGTGGTCATTGACCAGTTCATTAGCTCTGGCGAACAAAAGTGGGGCAGACTATGTGGTTTAACCATGTTGTTACCGCATGGTTATGAAGGTCAAGGTCCTGAGCATTCTTCTGCTCGTCTAGAACGTTATTTGCAATTATGTGCGCAAGACAATATGCAAGTGTGTGTACCGTCCTCACCTGCACAAATCTTCCATTTATTGCGTCGTCAAATGATTAGACCTTATCGCAAGCCATTAATTGTGATGACACCGAAGAGCTTGCTGCGTAATCCATTAGCGTCTTCTAGTTTAGAAGATTTAACTAATGGTGAATTTCAATTAGTGATTCCAGAAATGGATGAGTTGGATGCGAAGAAAGTGGATAGAGTGGTGCTTTGCTCCGGTAAAGTATATTACGAATTATTACAAACCCGACGTGAAAAGAAATTCACGAACGTTGCGATTATTCGTATTGAGCAATTATATCCATTCCCAGAAAAAGCGTATCAAGCGGTTTTAGCGACCTATACAAATGCCAAAGAGATTGTTTGGTGCCAAGAAGAGCCGCAAAACCAAGGCGCTTGGCTCACCACGCAACCTTATCTTTTGTCATTACTAGGTAAAGGACAAACATTATCTTATGCAGGCCGAAAATCAACAGCGTCTCCATCTGTTGGCTATCACGCGGTGCATGAAAAAGAACAGGCAGCATTAATTGCTCAGGCATTATTGAAAGAAGGAAAAATCTAATGGCTATAGAAGTAAAAGTACCGCTCTTACCAGAATCAATCTCAGATGCAACCGTATCTACCTGGCATAAAAAAGTGGGTGATAAGGTTTCTAGAGATGAAAATATTGTCGATCTTGAAACTGACAAAGTCATGTTAGAAGTGCCTGCACCTGCTGATGGCATTATCAAAGAAATTAAAAAAGACACCGGTAGCACCGTTCAAGCGCAAGAAGTGATTGCGATTATTGAAGCGAGTGATGGCAGTGAAGTGAAAGCAGCTCCAGCTGAAAAGAAAGAAGAAGCACCAAAGGCAGAAAGCAAACCTGCTGAAGCTAAAACTGCTGAAGCTAAAACTGACGCAAAAGCGGCAGGCGCATCATTAAGCCCATCCGTTCGTCGCGTGGTGCAAGAGCACGATGTTGATGTGTCTAAAGTGACAGGCACCGGTAAAGGCGGCCGAGTGACAAAAGAAAACGTGATGAATGTGATTACAACTGGCGGCGCACGTCCTGAAAAACGCGTTCCTATGACGCGTATGCGTGCTCGTATTGCTGAGCGTTTATTAGAAGTGACGCAAAACACTGCAATGCTCACAACATTCAATGAAGTGAATATGGCGCCGATTATGGAAATCCGTAATCGTTACAAAGATAAATTTGAAAAGAAACATAACGCACGTTTAGGCTTTATGTCCTTCTTTGTTAAAGCAGCAACGGAAGCGCTCAAGCGTTCTCCTATCGTAAATTCTTCTCTTGATGGCAATGACATTGTTTATCATGGTTACTACGATGTAGGCGTTGCGGTTTCAACCGAACGCGGCTTAGTGGTACCAGTATTGCGCGATACCGATAAAATGAGTATGGCGGATATTGAAAACCAAATCGTCGAATCAGCAGAAAAAGCTCGTGCTGGTAAATTGACGATGGAAGAAATGCAGGGTGGTACATTTAGTATCACAAATGGTGGTGTATTCGGATCTTTAATGTCAACGCCATTATTGAATTCACCACAGTGCGCGATTTTAGGGATGCACAAAATTCAGGAACGACCTGTAGTAGAAAATGGTCAAGTTGTTATTCGACCAATGATGTACCTAGCACTTTCTTATGATCATCGTTTAATTGATGGCAAAGAATCCGTTACCTTCTTAGTTTCTATTAAAGAAATGCTCGAAGATCCAACACGCTTATTATTAGAGGTATAAACATAAATGAATCTACATGAATACCAAGCAAAAGAATTATTAGCTAGCTACGACTTACCTGTTTCAAAAGGCAAAGTAGCGTCTAATTTAGAAGAAGCGTTAGCAATTGCTAGCAGCATGACAACCTCTCGCTTTGTTGTAAAAGCACAGGTGCATGCAGGTGGTCGTGGTAAAGCGGGTGGTGTGAAACTTGTTTCTACTAAAGAAGAAGTGGCTGAATTTGTTAAGAACTTACTAGGTAAAAACTTGGTAACTTATCAAACAACAGCTGAAGGTCAGCCTGTTCATCAAATTTTAGTTGAAGAACCTTGCGATATTGAAAAAGAATTGTACTTAGGTGCAGTGGTTGATAGAGCTGAACAGCGCGTTGTATTTATGGCTTCTACCGAAGGCGGCGTTGAAATTGAGAAAGTGGCAGAAGCTACCCCTGAAAAAATCCTCACCATCAGTGTTGATCCTATCGTTGGTGTGATGCCATACCAAGGTCGTGATTTAGCATTTGCGTTAGGCTTAAAAGGCGCGCAAATAAAACAATTTGTTCACCTATTAATAGGTTTAGGCAAAATGTTTGTTGAGAAAGATTTAGCCTTATTAGAAATCAATCCATTAGTGATTACCAAGCAAGGTGACTTACTTTGCTTAGACGCTAAGATTTCTATTGATGACAACGCCATGTATCGCCAAGCAAAACTGGCTGCCATGCGTGATGCGTCTCAAGAAGACGAACGTGAAAATCGCGCTCGCGAATGGGAATTAAACTACATCGCATTAGATGGTGATATTGGTTGTATGGTAAATGGCGCAGGCCTCGCAATGGCGACCATGGACATGATTAAATTACACGGCGGCGACCCAGCGAACTTCTTAGATGTAGGCGGTGGTGCGACCAAAGAACGTGTGACCGAAGCATTCAAAATCATTCTATCTGATAAAAAAGTTAAAAGCGTTTTGATCAATATCTTTGGTGGTATTGTTCGTTGCGATTTAATTGCAGAAGGTATTATTGGTGCTGTGTCAGAAATTGGTACTAACTTACCAGTTGTTGTGCGTTTGGAAGGTAATAATGCGCAAATCGGTACAAAATTATTAAGTGAAAGCGGTCTTAATATTATTGCTTCAACCAGTTTTACAGATGCTGCGCAAAAAGTAGTAGCTGCAGCTAAAGGGCAGGTGTAATCATGAGTATTTTAATTAATAAAAACACAAAAGTCATTTGCCAGGGTTTCACTGGTAAGCAAGGTACTTTCCATTCCGAACAAGCCATTGCTTACGGAACCAAAATGGTTGGTGGTGTAACGCCTGAGAAAGGCGGGATGAGACATTTAGACCTACCTGTATTTAACACCGTTAGAGATGCATGCAACGAAACACAAGCTGATGCTTCTGTTATCTATGTGCCAGCTCCTTTCTGTAAAGATTCTATCTTGGAAGCGGTTGATGCTGGTATTAAGTTAATCGTTTGTATCACCGAAGGTATTCCAGTATTAGATATGTTGGAAGTGAAAGCTTGCCTAGACCGAAATCCAGGCGTACGTTTGATTGGTCCTAACTGCCCAGGCGTGATCACCCCAGGCGAATGTAAGATTGGTATTATGCCAGGCTACATTCATATGCCAGGTAAAGTGGGTATTGTGTCTCGTTCTGGTACCTTAACTTATGAAGCAGTTAAGCAAACCTCTGATCTTAAATTAGGTCAAAGTACATGCGTAGGTATTGGTGGCGATCCTATCCCTGGCACCAACTTCATTGATGTATTAGGCATGTTCCAGAAAGATCCACAAACCGAAATCATTATCATGGTTGGTGAGATTGGCGGCAGCGCTGAAGAAGAAGCAGCTGAATTTATCAAGCATAATGTGACCAAGCCGGTTGTTGCTTATATTGCTGGTGTGACTGCACCCGCAGGTAAGCGTATGGGCCATGCTGGTGCGATTATTGCTGGTGGTAAAGGAACGGCAGCTGAGAAGTTTAAAGCATTAGAAGCTGCTGGTGTTCACACCGTTAACTCTCCTGCTGATTTAGGTAAGATGGCAGCACAAGTCTTGACGAAGGTTGCAGGCTAAGATGCTTGATCCTAAATTAGTTCGTAACTCTATAGACACAATTGCCGCGCGGTTACTCACGCGCGGCTTTGTGCTAGATGTGGCAAAATTTAATGCCATGGAAGAGCAGCGCAAAGAAATGCAAGTCCGTATGCAGGATTTGCAAAATGAGCGTAATGTTCGTTCTAAAGAAGTGGGTCTTGCTAAAGCACAAGGCAAGGATGTTAATGAAGTATTAAAAAGCTTAAAGGAACTAAGTGATTCGTTAAAGTCATTAGAAGATCAATTTGCGAAAGCGCAAGCTGAGCTAGATGATTTTATGGCTTGTATTCCAAATCTTCCTCATGAGTCTGTGCCTTTAGGCAAGAGTGAAGAAGATAACCAAGTCGTTCGTACTTGGGGTGAGCCTACCAAATTTAGTTTTACACCGAAAGATCATGTTGAATTAGGTGCGACTGACAATTTAATGGATTTTGAAGCAGCGGCTAAGTTAACAGGTGCGCGTTTTGTTGTATTGCGCGGGCCTTTAGCGAGATTGCAGCGAGCGCTCGGTCAATTTATGTTAGATTTGCATACGAGTCAGCATGGATATGTAGAAGTGTCTGTTCCATCCATGGTGAATGCTGATAGTTTATTTGGTACGGGTCAGCTGCCTAAATTTAAAGAAGACTTATTCCCAGTTAATGGTGAAAAAGCTTATTACATGATTCCAACCTCAGAAGTGCCAGTCACTAACTTGGTACGTGATGAGATTATTAGTGCCGATCAATTACCGTTGAAATATACCTGCTATAGTTCTTGTTTCCGAAGTGAAGCAGGTTCTTATGGTCGAGATATTCGCGGCATGTTGCGTCAGCATCAATTTGAAAAAGTTGAATTAGTGCATGTTGTTAAGCCTGATGATTCTTATGCGGCATTAGAAGAATTAACAGGGCATGCAGAAAAAGTTTTACAGTTATTAGAATTACCCTATCGTGTGATGGTGCTTTGTACTGGTGATATTGGTTTTGCTGCGGCTAAAACCTATGATTTAGAAGTATGGTTACCAGGCCAAAATGCCTATCGTGAAATTTCTTCTTGTAGCAATACAGAAAGCTTTCAAGCACGACGAATGAAATCAAGATATAGAGATGAAGATGGTCGTATTGAAACCGTACACACCTTGAATGGTTCAGGCTTAGCGCTTGGCCGGACATTGATTGCGGTGATTGAAAACTATCAAGATGAGTTAGGTCGTATTCATATACCGAAGGTGTTACAACCGTATATGGGTGGGATGGAGGTTGTTGAGTAATACGTAGCC
>JBAQCP010000111.1:0-28313 GCA_049294295.1 Gammaproteobacteria bacterium
CTAGATGGAGATCCCTCGCTACGCTCGGGATGACAGTAGGGGTGGGATGACAACAATGTAGCCCGTCATTACTACAAGGACTTTACCATGCGCTTCATGATCCTAGGATTAGCTATTTTACTCGCAAGTTGTGCAACTACAACGAATAATTATTACTCTTCGACCGTGCGTAGCTGGCAAGGGGTAAATGCCCATGACCTCGTCAAAACCTGGGGTAGCGCAGACATTCAAGCAACAGGCCCAAATGGCTATACGGCTTATGTTTATAAAACAGAGAGTTACCGAGCTTACAACACTGTGGTATCGCCACAAATTGGGGTTAATTTTACGCCAAGCGGCAGACCCATTCTCGTTAGCCAGCCCAATTTAGCCCCCAACGCCAGCCGTGGCATGGGCTTAGTCTGTACCACTCTATTTACCGCCAATCCCAAGGGTATCATTATCGACACCGCAGTGAATGGCACGGGGTGCTATGGCGGTGCTCGTTTCGCTGAAAAATATCGTCATCCTATTACTAGATAAAGGAATTTTTATGCAACGCTTGCTTCGTTTGTGGCTATTAAGCATCATCGCCTGCTGTTTGGTACTCACGCCTGCATTTGCAGACGATGATAATGACGATAATACCGCCACAGATGATAAGCAAGTTTACGAAATTAATAGCCAAACGATTATGATATCAACGCTTAAATTTCAATACGGTCGCCCTCGCATTGTTGTGAAATCGATTTATCCGCAATTAGAAAGCCACAGTGAAAATCAGACTGTTGATGATTTCAATCGGCTAGTGACTGACACTGTACAAGATGAAATAGCGGCTTTTAAAATGGTTTTAGCTAAAAATAAAGCGGTATTAGAAAATGGTCCCCAGAATCCTAATAAAACATTAAACAATCTTTATGTTGACTACAATGCATCAGTCATTCGATTCGACGAAAATCCTATTATCAGCATTCGTTTCACCATACAAGGTTCTATGGTCGGTGCTGCGCACCCTTATCATTACCATCGTACACTTAATTATGATTTAAACACGGGTGAAAAAATTGAATTAAGTGATTTGTTCAAGCCAGGCGCTCAATATTTAGGAGCCTTTGCAAATTACACTAGCAATTACTTATTACGTTATTTAAAAGATAACGAAATGGTAATGAATGGCACTGCACCAATTGAAAATAATTTTAAAAATTGGAATATCAAACCAAATGGTATTTTGATTACCATTGAAGAAGGCCAAGCAGCACCCTATGTGAACGGAGCTCAAACAATACTCGTTCCTTACACGGTGCTAAAACGTATTATGTCTTCAGATTCTGTTTTAGCTGATTGTTTGAATCATCAAAAGAAGTGTGAACGGAATAATTTATTGACGGGTGGGTTTATTGATACGGCTGCGGCCTCTAAAAAGCAAACGAATTGGAAATCTGTGATTAGAGCGGCGTCATTGCAGTAGCTGCACGCGCAATACAGAGAGTGACTCGCTCTAACTTATACCTGGTCTATAAAAATTTTCTGTCGGCATAGTCGGCATCGGCAAACCTACTTGCTCAAGTTGCCTTAAAAAATCACGATGCAATGCGCTAATTCTCGGCAATAAACGCTTACTCGAGGCCTGTGTTAAATCGTGTATGGCGAAATAAAAGGCAGCATTAATTTTTTTTAATTTCTCACCTAAACTAGAAGAACTATCTTCTTGAATATCTGCAAATTCAAGCCGCATGGAAATAACAATATCCATATTTGCAGGATCCATGCCAAACAAACGACCCAGCCAATGTGTCCGCTGCATCTGTTGATATGCTTTTAATTCATTCATCACGTCAGCATGGATCGTTAGAAGTAGATTATGCAGAAATTCTCTCATTACTTGCGCACGTTTCCGTTGCTGACAAGTTCGCTCTTCATCACAAGCTCTATAATAATTATCATAGTCCGGCTTATTCGGTTCTTCATAAACGTCTGCCTCATCAACTAGTAAACCAGCATTTTTACTGTGCTTTCTTTTTGATATTTTTTTTACTTCTTTTGAAATTTTTACGGGAGCAGGAACCGACCAGTTTAAGTCAATTTTAAAATCCATGCTCCAGTCTGTTTTTTTATGAAATAGGTTTATGCCATTCGGAGAAACTAAATTTTTGCCAACGCCCGCAAACTCTGCTCTTAATTTATCGTCAGAGTATTGCTCTATACAAGCTTTAAGCATTTGTTCTGCAAAGAGTTTAGCGGAGTCAGTAGCGGAGACATATTTTTCTTGGATATATTCTTCTAATAAAAAATGGCGGAGCGTCTGATAGGTTTTTTCTTTGGAATCTGTTTGGGCAGAATAATAAGATTGTAACACTAAGGTGTCTAATTTTTTCATTAGCTCCATTATTTGCGCGATGCAAATTCTAGCTAAGTCTAAAGAATCACCTTTTTCTAACTGGCCGCTTTTAAGATGCTCAAAATTACCCTGGCACTGTTCATGCAACAAATAGATCAATAAAAACAAGTCATTATAGACATCTGATAATTCAACTGTTTCAGATAAAGTTTTCATAGTGCCTCAGAGCCATCATCATAGAAAGCTTATTATAACCTTACATATCTTATGATTATATTAAGACCACTGGCTGCAATTAAGCATCCATACGCGCCATCGTATTCTCAATCCAGCCTTTGGCAGACTCTAATATTTGTTCCGGCTTTTTTCCGACAGATGACATCAAAGGACTAATAACGACCTGTATAGTGCCTGGGCGCTTAATAAATTGACGGCGAGGCCAATAACTCCCTGCGTTGTGAGCAACGCATATAAATGGTGCTTCGGTTGCTGCAATGAGACGCGCAGCACCTAATCGATAATTGCCGACCACTCCAACTGGAACACGCGTTCCTTCTGGGAAAGCAATGATATCTCTATCTGCCTTCAAACAGGCTGCCCCTTTTTTAATAATCTGCTGCATAGCTGATGATTTATTATTACGATTAATCGTAATAGGCTCTGAAGCGGCAAATCCCCAACCAAAAAATGGCACCCAAAGTAATTCGCGCTTGGCGATCATCGCAACATCTCGAAATATGAGGGGCATAAAAAATGTTTCCCAAGTCGATTGGTGCTTACATAATACGACCACACGTTGCTCTTTAGGAATGTTATCCAACCCTTCAACATGGTAGTCAATATGGCAAAGATGTTTCAGCACAACCATATAAAAACGCAGATAGCCGGTAATGATTTTAAACCGAACAGAGATCGGCAACCAAAAAGCCAATGCTGCCGAAATACTAGCAGTAATAATAAAGATAACCGAAAACACAGAAAAAATAGCTGATCGTATTAGCAAGTTGAAACGCGAATAATGTTTAGACATGGTTAACACCTTGTTGATTTAAGATAAAATCGACGGCATGTGCAAGATCGGCAAAATGCGGAATAAAGGATAATTCTGGATGTTTTTCTAACATGGCCTGGCCTTTGCTGGTTAAAACCAAAATCGGCAAACAACCAATGGTTTGTGCTAATTGGATATCAGTGATGTTGTCACCAATAAAATAGGTATTCGGTAAATCAATATCATATTTAGACAGCATTTGATGGAACATGCCAGGACGAGGCTTGCGGCAATCGCAGGCTTCATCTGGATGATGAGGACAAAAGAAAATTTCTTCAATGTAACCACCAACAGACGCTAATTCATGCATCAATTTTTCATGAATAGCATCGAGTGTTTCTAAATCATATAAACCCCGTGCAACACCCGATTGATTAGTCGCGATCAACACTCTAAAACCTGAACGATTTAGCTGTGCAATTGCCTCTAAACTACCAGGAATTGCATACCATTCATCCGGTGATTTAATGTACGTATCGGAATCATAATTAATGACTCCATCTCGATCTAGGATGATAAATGGCATAGTAGTTTTCTCTTAGTCTATTTTATAAATCAAACCTAAAGTAAACGCATCATTACGCGGTGCTGCGGTTAAATTCACACCATTAACATTACGATTAACAGATTGATACGCTGTAAAATCATATTCACCGCGAAGATCAACATTTTGGGTAAGGCTAGTTTGTAAACCTAAACCGATTTGACCGCCAGTACGAGTGGCATCGGCTTCGGAGAAACGTGCTCTTGCAATACCTACGCGAGCAAATGCTAATGTGTGATCACTTAACATGATGCCTGGTAAAATTCCCAAAGCATAACCATAGGTCGTTTTTAATGCGTTGCTGTCGGTTACTTCAGCAGTTGCTAAGGTACCGGTTAATTCACCTGCTAAATAAAAGCTTTGGGACACAATGCCACCATAACCTGCAAATATGTTAAGTGACATGCCACGGAAGCCAGAAAAATGATTGCCCGTTGTGGTAGTAATGCCCGTGCTAACACCAACATAGGGAACGGGGCTAGCCATTGTTATTTGGATTGCACTAGCACTAATTAAAGCTGTCGCAAGGATGATTTTTTTAAACATAGTAACACTCCTGTTATTTTTTTTATGTGCTCGAGAGGGGAAATACAAATAAATCCCGGAGTCGCTACGCTCGTCCGGGCTGCATTTATTTATTTTTTTCGATGTCATAGGAAACAAACACTTCATTCAGCTGGTTGGTCACGCGTATAAAGGTCGTTCTTTTTGATAGCTCTTTTAAGCGATGCGCACCAACATAGGTACAAGTTGAACGCAAACCACCCAAGATGTCTAAGACAGTATGTTCAACAGGACCACGATAAGGCACATTCACAGAACGGCCTTCGCTTGCGCGGTAATTAGCCATATTGCCATGATGATTCGCCATCGCTTCTGCTGAACTCATACCATAAAAACGTTTGAATTTTCGATTGTTGGTTTCTATCACTTCACCAGAACATTCGTCATGTCCTGCAAACATACCACCGAGCATGACAAAATCAGCGCCTGCAGCAAATGCTTTCGCTACATCACCAGGTGTGGTGCAGCCGCCATCCGCACAAACATAACCGCCTAAACCATGCGCGGCATCTGCACATTCAATGGTGGCAGATAATTGCGGATAACCAACGCCTGTTTTTTCACGCGTGGTGCAAACAGAACCGGGACCAATACCAATTTTTACAATATCAGCACCAGAAAGAATCAACTCTTCTACCATTTCACCCGTCACGACATTACCTGCCATGATCACAGCATTAGGATAGGTTTCACGTATATGCTCTAAACAAGCAACAAAGCGCTCTGTATAGCCATTCGCGACATCTAAACAAATAAATGGAATAGGCGCAATGCTCATCACTTCTGCTAATTTTTTAAAATCAGCTTCGGAGATACCGACAGATACCGCGCAAGAAGCCAAAATTTCTGGATTCTTCTCAACAACGACTCGCCAATCGTCAGGGGTTAGAAATTTATCTAGCGCTGTTAATAAGTGGTGCTGAGATAAAGCTGCCGCCATATTAAACGTGCCAGTGTGATCCATGTTAGCTGCAATGATAGGAACGCCTTGCCAGGTGGTGCCGGTATGCTTGAAACGAAACTCTCTATCCAGCAGCACGTCTGAACGTGTTTTTAAAACACTGCGTTTAGGACGAATTAAAACATCCCGGAAATCTAACTTTACATCGTACTCGATACGCATGGATAACACCCCTCAGAGGTTTTTAAATATATTTAGTATTGTCATTCCCGCGAAAGCGGGAATCCATTCCTAATGTTACACAGTAGCATGTTTGAAATAGATTCCCGCTTTCGCGGGAATGACAGCAGTAACGTTAGCCTTCCGGTAAACCAAAAATCAATTAAGAAATTCTACGCTTAAGTCTTGCATAATAGAACCCATCTAAGCCATGGCTGCCAGGCAATATCTGACGACCCAACTTGCATGGTACACCCCAATCTGCGTCGATTTTAATCTCTTCCGCATCAGGCTGACTTGCCATAAACTTTTGAATAACTTCAACATTTTCCTCAGGGAAGATGGAGCAAGTGACGTATAATAGAACACCATCTGCAGCGAGCGTTGGCCATAGTGCTTTTAATAACCGCAATTGTTCATTTGCTAACGGCTGAATATCTTGGGGTTCGCGCAACAATTTAATATCAGGATGACGACGAACAACACCCGTTGCTGAACATGGTGCATCGAGCAAAATTCGGTCAAACGGCTGGTCATCCCACCATGCCTCTAAATTAGCAGCATCGGCACAGAGGACTTCTGCCTCTTGGTTCAATCGCTTAAGATTGTCGCGAATAGACTCGATTCTTTTTTTATCTTTTTCAACAGCGATGCAAGTTAAGCCTTCCAAACCTTGTTCAAGTATATGGTTTAACTTTCCACCGGGTGCTGCGCACGCATCTAAGACACGTTGATTAGGGGCTAACATTAAAAGGTCCGTTGCTAACTGTGCCGCGCCATCTTGCACAGACACTTCACCTTCTATAAAGCCTGGTAAATTTTCAACGGAAACGGCTTGCTCTAACACAACACCGTGCGTTGTTTCAGGAATAGCCTCAGCAGGGTCTGTTAATTTGCTGAGATATTCATCTCTAGTCAACTTCGATTGGTTAACACGGAGTGCAAAAGGTGGATGCACATTGCTAGCCAATAACACGTCTTGCCATTGCGCCGGCCATGCTTTTTTAACAGCACTGATCCACCAGCGTGGGTGTGCGTAATGCGCTTCTTCATCGTGTTCTATTTCTGCGGCCAAGGTTTCTTCTTGACGTAAATATTCACGTAACACGGCATTCATCAATCCTTTAGCCCAAGGCTTATTTAATTTCTCAACCGCGTTAACTGTTTCAGAAACGGCTGCATGTGATGGAACCCGCATATCGGTTAGCTGATACAAACCAACTAACAACAAGGAATGCACATCACTATCTTCGCTATTCATCGGTTTCTTTAATAAACGACTTAAAATGAAATCTAATTTATCGTAATGACGGCAAACACCGTAGCAAACGGCTTGCACAAATGCACGATCGCGTGTCGTGGATAAGTTCATCAAACGCGGCTCTAAACATTCTGCGAGTGAACGGCCGTTGGTAACATCATTAATAGTACGTGCAGCTAATAGCCTAAGGTTCATATGAATACCTGTGTTTTTTGCAATTCTTCTCGTCTTGCATTATAAAAATCTGAAATGGACACTGCTTTGCTGCCCGGTAATTGTACTTGTAATAAACGCAAAATCCCTTCGCCTGTTGCGACATCAACCCCTTCACGATCTGCATGCACGATGGTGCCTGGAAGTGCGCTTGCGGTCGTGGGTAATGCTTTAGCCATCCAAATACGTAATGGCTGACCTTGCCAAGTTGTTTGCGCGATCGGCCATGGATTAAAAGCACGTATTAGATGCTCTAATTCTAAAGCCCTTTGCGACCAATTGATCACGGCTTCTTCTTTCGTAATTTTTGTCGCATACGTTGCCAACGTATCATCTTGTATTTGGGGCATTAGTTTGTTTTGTGCTAATAAATTTAATGTTTCAATTAAATTGACGGCACCCACTTTAGCCATTTTGTCATGCAAGGTTTGAGACGTTTCATCATCTGCTAATTCATAATGGCTTTGTAATAACATCGGCCCCGTATCTAGCCCTTTATCCATTTGCATAATGGTCACACCCGTGATTTTATCACCTGCAAAAATAGTGCGTTGCAATGGTGCGGCACCCCGCCATCTTGGCAATAAAGAAGGATGGATATTAATACAACCATGCCGAGGGATATTAAGCACAGCCTCAGGTAACAACATACCGTAGGCGGCCACCACCATCACATCTGCATTTAATGCTTTTAATTCTGCTTGTACGGCAGGATCTTTTAATGTGGTCGGTTGGTAAATCGGTAGCTGATGGCTAAGTGCTAATGTTTTAACTGCGCTCGGTGTTAATTTTAAACCTCGGCCTGATGGTTTATCAGGTTGCGTGTAAACGGCTAATATTTCGTGTTGCGATTGCAGCAGTGCCTCTAATGCAACTGCTGCAAATGCTGGTGTACCAGCAAAAACGATACGTAATCTTGGTATTTCCACAATAATTCCTAGCGCTGCAATTGCAATTTATCTATTTTCTTTTTAATAC
This sequence comes from Gammaproteobacteria bacterium, assembly GCA_049294295.1. Lineage (GTDB taxonomy): Bacteria > Pseudomonadota > Gammaproteobacteria > DSM-16500 > DSM-16500 > Aquicella. The sequence goes on from JBAQCP010000111.1 coordinate 8,055, forward strand.
GATCTTGTTTTAAGCGAGACAAGTGATCAACAAACAAAATACCATTCAAATGATCAATTTCATGCTGAATACAAACGGCCATTAATCCTTCCGCTTTTAGCTCCACCGGTTTACCGTCTAAATCGGTACCGCGCATGGTCACTTTTGCTGCTCGCTTTACTTTGTCAAACGCACTATCTACAGATAAACAACCTTCCCCTTCATACACTTCGCCTTCTTGACTGATGATCTCAGGATTGACGATGCACATCGGTTGGTCACGATTTTCTGAGACGTCCATGGTAAATAAGCGAAGATGGATGTTAACTTGCGTTGCGGCAAGCCCTACACCCTTGGCGGCGTACATAGTTTCATACATATCATCAACTTGGCCGCGTAAGGCCGCATCAACATGGGCAACAGGCGCCGCTTTTGTCCTTAATCGAGGATCAGGGTATTGAAGAATATCCAATAAAGCCATGGTTCATCTGCTCGCTTATCGTGTGAAAGTCGGTATTATAAATGCAATATGTGTATTTTTCAACCAAATACAGCTTGTTAAAAGTGGTTATGGGCAGTTAATCTACATGATTCAGGATGATTATAAAATGAGAGAGTTTATATGTTTAGAAATAAACCAGAAGTGATCCAAGCACCAAAGGCGGATAGGGAGTATCTAGAGTGGCTAAGGCAGCATAATACAGCGCCTACTGCGCCGGAATTAATAGATGAAGAGCCTGAAGAAGCAGATGAATCTGAGGCTACTAGCTTGTCAGATGAATCGGATTTGGATGAGAGCTCTGAAGATGGACAGGAATCTGAGGTTACTGAATCGTTAGAAGAGTCGGATTTAGAGGAGTTTGAGCCTGCCAGAAAGAAAACATATAGCGGTCGCTCATAGACTCCATCATCGAATACTTACGACATCCTGCTTAACCCGCAGGTTGTCGTTTATTGACTAAGATTGTCGGCAAATTCACCCACATTTAGCTCTTAAATCCGCCTCTACCCGCCCTTTTGAAGAGCCCGCAATCGAAAAAATATGGATTAATTGCTTATAAACGGTAAAATTAGCCATAAAATAGGCAGCAACTTAAGAGGACTGAAAACATGAAAGAAAACAACTTAATCCCTGAACAATCTGAACTGGGCAAAAAAGCTGAATACGATCCGCATTATAATCCCGAAAAACTTTTCCCTATTCCAAGAAAAGGCAAACGAGACGAAATTGGCGTCCCTGATAATTTACCATTTTTTGGATTTGATCTATGGAATCATTATGAAGTGTCTTGGCTGAACAAAAAAGGCAAACCTGTTGTTGCGTTGGCTGAAATCAGCTATGGATGCGAAACCCCCTGCATTATTGAATCCAAATCAATGAAACTTTATTTTAACTCGTTCAATAATACAAATTATAAAGATGAAACCACTGTTCAAGCAATTATTAAAAAAGATATTGGGGAGCGCGTTGGCGGCGAAGTATCTGTAAAAATCATCCCTTTAAGTGATTTAAGTGATGACAAACTCTTTATCGGATTTAACGGAGAGTGTTTGGATAAATTAGATGTTGAATGTTCATCTTATATGGTGGAGCAGTCACTCCTGATATCTGAAGAAAAACTGGTTGAAGAAACATTATTCTCTAACCTTCTTAAATCTAATTGTTTAGTGACCAATCAACCGGATTGGGGCAGCATACAAATATCCTATAAAGGCAAAAAAATAAATCGAGAAGGCCTACTGCGTTATATTGTTTCCTTTAGGAATCACAATGAATTTCATGAGCAATGCATAGAAAGAATTTTCATGGACATCATGAAACACTGTCAGCCGGAAGAGTTAACTGTTTACGGCCGATACACAAGACGCGGCGGCTTAGACATCAATCCACTTCGATCGACAAAAAACATTTCTCCAAGAATGCAGAATGTAAGATTATATAGGCAGTAAAAAGTATCATGGAAAAAGTAGTCAGCTTATTTGGAAAAATTACTGGGGTTTTTGAAAAAACACAAGCTTCGCTCGGTATAAAATATGAAATAGCCAGCGTCATCGACAGTTATCAAGACACGAAAGAAGTGTATGTCACTGTACAGGTGAAAGGAACCGCTAAAACCTTTAATAAATCCGTGAAAGAATTATATCAAAAACAATGGTTGGATGAATTTTCCAGAGAAGATGTAGCATATATAGGCTTTTTATATGCAGCAGAAGACTCTGCAAACCTTCCCTTGGTTGAATATTTTCCGCGAAAAAAGCATGCTGTTACAAAAAGCGTTGTTGTGCTTGGCATGTTATTCGTGAGCTTCTTAATTCTATCCAATTTAACCGCTTTTAAAATAGTAGAGTTTAAATTTTTCCATTTTCTTGGGATATCCTTAAGCGAACCGTGGTTAGTAAATTTTCCTGCTGCCCTTGTTTTTTTTCCGCTCACCTATTTTTTTGATGATACACTGACAGAAGTCTATGGATTTAAAATAAGCCGCTTAATTATTTGGGGCGGCCTTATTTGTAGCAGTATTTTCACATTATGCGCATGGGCAACAGTATACTTGCCAGCTTCGCCTACTTGGGATGTCAATACTCATCATGGCGCAAGTGCCTACGAGTTAATTTTTAAAGGTTCTTCACGTATATTTTTAGCATCGATATTAGGATATTTTTTTGGTGAATTTCTCAATTCAATGATATTGGCTAAATTAAAAGTACTGACATCAGGAAAACATTTTTTCCTACGTGTCATTGGTAGTACAGCAATAGGCGTGGGCATAGACAGCATTATTTTTTGCAACGTAGCATTCTTTGGGATAATGCCTTCTTATATTATTTGGAGCATCGTTCTAACACAATATCTATTTAAACTTTCGTATGAAATCATCATGCTCCCAGCAACCTACACAATCACTAACTTTTTAAAGAAAGTGGATCAAGTAGATCACTACGATTTTCATACTAAATTCAATCCCTTTTCTCTTAGCCTTTCAGATTAATTGGTTATTTTTTATTTTTCGTTGATGCGGGTTTCCACGATAGTTCCAATGATAGTGTCGGTCGATAATTTTTTGACGGGTTCTTCAGAGCCATATAATTTTTTCAAGTAAATATCTGCGCCGTCTTTCAAAATTCGCCTAACAGTCGGCTCTGAGCTATTAAGTGAAATTACAACAGAATTTCCATCCTTATAATCAAAATGAGGATCGACAATAATAATTGATCCTTTTCTAAATCGCGGCTCCATAAAATCTAACGCCTTAAGAGCAAATGAATCTGCACTAATATCTCTTTCGGTAGTAATCCATTTCGTATAGGCGGCAGGAGTAACACTACTCTTTTGAAATAACCAAGCAGGCGCATCAGACCATTCAATGATGGGGATAATAGCCCATGCAGTTTTATTGGTTGCGCTGTATGTACCACTAATCCGATTGGGATTTAGAGGCTCTTGGCCAACAAGCTGCCCTATTGTTATCCCTAAAAATTTAGCTATTGGAATTAAGGTATTTGCTCTTGGGTCAAGTGTTTCCCCAAGTAGCAGCCTATTAATGGTAGTTTGAGGAAGTCCTGTTTGCCTTGCTAATTCAGCCTCAATGATTCCACATTCATTCATCAGTTGTTTAATAATTACATTCACTGTACTGACAGCAAGCTCTGTTGTCTCACCCTGTTTCATATACATAAACTACACTCGCCCTCTCGCTTTTTATAATTAAGTTAAGCGCTCTTCAACTTATTCTAACCCGAATTCCCTTAAATAATTAAGTATTTTATTCATCAACTTGCAAATATACACCCAAATATGAATATATTTCGACCAATTTTAACCAAAATAATGTTGACACAACCCGAAAACCGTTTAAAAATGCCATCCATGTTAGATACAAGATAATTTAAAAATCAATTTTGTTATTTCGCTCAAATCATGAGCTTTGCTGTGAGGGAATATAACTTCAATAAATGATCTGCTGATATTTTCTCACGGATTGATGAAATTACGTTAGAGAAAACACTAAAAAATCTTAATGATCAAACTCCGATACATACCATCGTACCTGGATTTGAATAAGTAATATAAATACTGAGTTATAGTAATTTTGCTAATTGGAAGGAACGTAAATGAGTGTAGGAATGAGTTTGGATTTTCGCAGTATGCAACTATTCCTTGATCATGTGGATGAAGCTTTAGGCGCTGAGCAGCCGTCCCATGAAAATTTAACATTAGATGAATTAACTTCACTTTGGAAAGCTTCAGATTTTAAGCCGGGCAGTGTTGTATTGTTAGTGTTCCCCAACAGCAAATTATTGCTCAAGCACGTGTTTGCTGTACTGCTTGCTGGGTATGTACCAGCATTAGTCGCACCATCTACGCCAATTAGTCGATTGAATGACATTGCTAATAATTTCAATGCCAAGGCAATTATTAGATCCAAGCTATTTGAAAATGGCTTAGATAATTTTGATTATATTACTCAAATCGATAAACATGATGTCGTTGTCTTAAATAATTCCAAAGAGCTGTTAACGCAGCCCGGTGAGGTGATTCTCACAACATCAGGAACATCCGGCTTTAGCAGCGGCTGTGTTTTTGATTTTGCAGCCTTAATCAAAAATGCAGAAAAACATGCTGAAGCTATTAATTTAAGCAAATATGATACGGTTCTTGTTAACTTGCCGTTGTTTTATTCTTATGCATTTGTTGCCCAAGCTCTTGCTTCCTATGTGATGGGTTCGCGCCTGGTCATCAGCAGTCCTCCTTTCAGTTGTTCACGTTTTGTTTCAGATGTTGAGAAGTATCAAGTAACGATTAGCTCTATCACGCCATTACTTGTTAAAGAATTACTAACAAACTCAGTGAAAATCCCAAGCTGTTTGCGAACCATGACGGTTGGTGGTGATGCGCTAGATGTGACATATATCGAGTCACTATTAACTAGGGGGTTTGCAAGAGAATTGTACCTTACTTATGGTATTACTGAAGCAGGTCCACGTGTAGCAACATTGGCGGCGCACAAAGAACCGATGAGAAGATTTTCATCTGTTGGAAAGCTGTTACCAGAAACATATGCACGCCTCGATACCTTTGCAGGTTCAGATAATCAAGGCGAATTATTAATACATTCAAATACGTTAGCAAAAAAGAGATTGGGAAATTCATCAAAGCCATTGTTTGTTACAATCGATGATAGAGCATGGCTTAAGACGGGTGATATTTTTACAATTGATGACGATGGTTATCTTTATTATAAAAACAGAATTAGTGATTTTGTCGTTTTGAATGGCGAGAAAGTTAATTTAGCTGAGATTAAAAAAATTGCAGCAACTAAATTTAGGGCGTTATCAGCTAAAGTTAATCTTATAAAAAGCTCTGATGGATTGGTTGGGTATGATTTGGACATTATTGTGCAAAAAGATTTTGATAAAAATATCGAAGATACCAAGCGTGATATCCGTTCAGGTTTAAAAATATTCGAACGACCAAGAAATATTGAAATATCAACATTTGGCGAAAAAAATGTTGAGCGTTATAAATAATTTTATTAATTAAGAAAGAAAAACATCATGAAAGAAATGATCAATGAAATAATTTCAAAATATAGACTTAAAACGATTGAAGATGTATTGAATGTTATCCCTTTGTCTATGTGTCATATCACTCAAGAATCAGACGTTTTTAATACATATAATCCAATGACTGTTAGGATGGCATATCCAGAGAGTGATTGGGAAAGGTATGAGTCGGTATACAAGCAATATAGCGAGGTCATTATACCTTCACTAGCATTGGAGGATTATCTCAAAAGATTTTTAGATGATGGGGATCGTTTGCCGTGTTTTTGCTCAGAAGTTGCCGAGGTGGTTGGTGCGTTATTATCTCAGATATTAGGTCAAACCGTTTATGTCATTAGGAGGACTTTCGTTAACTATTTGACTCAGCCGACAAGAAGGCATTGTTTAAATGCAATAGTTGAAAATGGTCGCATCAGATATATTGATGGCGCTGTTTATAATCAAGTATTGAATAAGAAAAATAAAAAGCTTATTCACCCATCAAAACTAGAAAGTTTCAATGCGGCAGATATCGATGAATCATTTCTGGGAGACGATTTTCTGCATTCTACGCCGTTCCAGCGTGAAATTTATTTAGAAGGTGGTGTCATAAAAGATACATTTTATCCTAACCCAGGTGAGTCGGGTCTCAGGGATGAATATTTTCGTCAATATGACGTATAAATTTTTGATTCAAGGCAGATATTAGGAGTAGAAATGCAAAATTCTAAAGTAAGAAAGTTAGGCGGTTTGGATGTTTCATTACTTGGCTTAGGGTGTGTTAATTTGTCTGGTTTGTATGGGGCTCCGCTTGATGATGCATCTGATATTTTACATTTTGCTTTTCAAAATGGCGTAACATTTTTTGATACAGCAGATGCCTATGCAAATGGAAAAAATGAAGAATTACTTTCATCAGCATTTAGTAAGCATAATATTGCTAGAGATGAGATAATATTTTCAACCAAGTGTGGGGTTGTATGGGGTGATAATGCGTCATTAACGAATGGCGTCAATAACTCTCCGAAATATATCAAGGCAGCATGTGAAGATAGTTTAAGAAGACTGCAGACAGATTATATTGATCTCTATTATTTGCATAGAATTGCCTCGAATGGCGATGCCATTGAAGAGTCAATGGAAGCATTAAAGGAATTGGTTGTCGAGGGGAAGATTCGACATATCGGTTTGGCTGAGGTCAATCCGCAGATTATACGTAGGGCAAGCAAAATACATCCTGTCTCTGCTATACAGAGCGAATATTCATTGATGACCCGTGATCCTGAAATTAATGGTGTATTAGAGGTTTGTAATGAACTAAATATTGGTTTTGTCGCTTATAGCCCACTCTGCAGAGGGCTGTTATCTAGCAATTTTAGTTATGAGCAATTGGGGAAAGATGATTTTCGACACAAGTTTCCACGATTTAAAAAAAATAACTTAGAAAATAACATGAGGATGGTGAAGTGTCTTGAGGAGATGGCTAATGAGAAAAAATGCTCTGTTGTTCAATTGTCATTAGCGTGGGTGATTGCGCAGGGTGACAATATTGTGCCAATACCAGGTACGAAATGCTTGAAGCATTTAAATGAAAACATCAAATCGACATTTATTCAGCTCAGCCATGCTGATTTAGAAATATTAAATGCATTGTTTCCGGTGGGCATTGCAGCTGGTGATCGTTATTCTCCCGCGATATTGCGTACGTACAACTTATCAACCGAGGCAGTATGAAAAAAATCAGTTTTCTGAGTCAAACATGGCTACTGTATGTTATTCCTTTATCTCTAATGAATGGTCTTTTGTATTTTGCAATCGCAGTCGCTGGTGTTGATAATATTAAACACCTTTTTCAATGCCAGAATAACGCGTTGCTATATATTGTTAGTGTTGGTGCTGCAGTTTGCTATGGTATGTTTACATACAAATCATTTGAGTTCATCACATTGCGTCCAAGAACAGCGATAGCATGGTGTCTAGCTATTTTAGCGCCATTTCCAGCTTGTTCATTTTTGACTGCTGGTATTGAAGGTGCTACCTCATTAAGTCTATTTGATGTGAAAACTGTTGTATTAATAGCTATTGCTTTATTTCTCATGCGAACTGTCAATTTTATTGATGGTGCTGTTAAGTTTCCTAAGCGATTATTTGAAATCAAAGCAGCCCTGAATAAGGCATTTCATGCTAGAGATTATAAAAACCTAATTTGTATTGCGATTATCGTTTATACGGCGATTGGGTATAGCCTTAGCACAACAGATTCAATCTATGCTGCTAGCATAAAAATAGGTAATTGGCTGGGTGTAACAAATTTATCAACTCTATCATTGGCTGCTTATGTTTCATCAGTTATTGGGGCGTTCGTTGGATTGCCGATGGTGTTCTATTGGACGCAGCGAGGAATAGTGCAGCTTACCAATCTGGGTGTGCCAAATGAAAATGGTTTCGTCCAAGATCCTACAGACATGTACACCTATATCGGGCTCCTTGCCTCATTCCCCGTCATTCTCGGAAGTCTTGGCGCGGCAACCAGTTCAAGTGCACAAGTATTTGGACAGTTGGGTGTTCTTTCTGAAATTGTTCGTGTCTCTAGTGCTGTCATTTTCGCTATTTGTGGCGGCGTTCCAGGATTGTCGACGTTATTTCGTGGATTTTCTCGTATCGGGATGGTTTTTCGTCCTAGTTCACAAACATAAATTATTATTAAACTTTATTGGAGAAGAAGTATGAGTGACAACAAAATTGAAAAAATATTAAATATTCTTACAAACGAACTAGGAGTTGATTTTCCAAAAGATAAAATTGGATTAGAAGATGGATTCCAGGCTGTGCTCGGTTTAGATTCAATCGGATTCATTGAGTTGCGCTTTCAATGTGAGCAAGTGTTTAAAGTGACTATTGAAGATGAGCATTTTGTTCCACAAAATTTTAAAAATCTTAAATCGTTATCAACTTTAATTGACCAATTACAGGCTTAATGAAGGAGCTTCTCATGTTAGAAGCAAGTATATCAACGACGAAAAATGAAATGGCTGATAAAACATTAGGATTTTCAGAGTTGAAGAAATGGTTGCGCCATAAGCATCCAATGATATTTCTGGATCGTGTTGTTGATTATCGTGTACAAGAATATCTCAAGGCATTGTTAGTCATATCGGGTAATATGGATTGTATTGATGCGCATTTTCCAGGCCGCTCCCTATTTCCGGCAACACATCTTCAACAATCATTTTGCCAGGCTGCAATCATTCTTTTGCAGCTTAGTACGATGCGCTTGATGGATGATGAAATAGCTATGGTAGGTTCAATGAATTCTCGTTTTTATAAAGCGGCTGTACCTGGTGATACCATACATATTGATGTAAAGGTTGAGCGTTTGTATACAAATTCCCTCATTTTTTCAGGAGAGGCTTTTGTTGATGGCAGCCGTATTGCAACCATTAACTCAACCATTGTAAGAAGCAAAATTAACAATATGAGTCAGCAGCTATGGTAGACAATGATATAAAAGCAGCTGTTACAGGTATGGCCTGGACAACAGCCTTGGGTAATGATTTAGACTTGGTTTGGGCGCGTCTTTTGAGTGGTGAATCTGGTTTAAGGCATTTAAGTTCACATTTAGACTTGCGTAATGAGCTGGTTGCGAGTGTCGATTCGCAAGCACTACCTGGCGAAAAAATTGATGAAATAACTCGTTCTACCATTGAGCTAGCATTAAAAGATTCAGGCGTTGATCCTGTTTCAAGTAAAATCATGTTGATTGTCGGTACTAGCTTTGGCGCACGTTTAGATGATGAACGATCTAATCAATCACAGCTCCATCTCTGGGTAGATAAAATAGCTGCAGATTTAGGCCTCACGTCAGTTGTCCTATCAACAGCTTGTTCATCAGGGTCGGATGCTATATTGGCAGGATCAGCCTTGATTAAGGCTGGTTATGCAGATATTTGCATTTGTGGTGGTGCTGATATTTTGGGGGATTCAAAACGTCTTGCCCATTCTGCTTTAGGCACAATGTCCCAGACATTCATACGCAGTTTTGATAAACAGCGTGATGGTACTATTTTGGGGGAGGGTGCTGGATTTGTTGTCTTAGAAAAATACACAAAATCATTAAATAAAAAAGTATATGCTCTACTTAATGGTTGTGGGTCGGCAAATGATGCTTCAGGATTGACAGCTCCAGATGAGAAAGGGAATGGGATAACCTTGGCCATTCAGCGATCTTTAAATAATGCTAAGCTCGATAAATCTAAGATTCAATTAATTAATGCGCATGGTTCGGGTACATTGACCAATGATATGGTCGAAGCAAAAGCATACAAGCGTTTTTTTGATGAAACTAAGCCATATATTTTTGCAACTAAGGGTGCTTTTGGGCACAGTTTAGGTGCAACAGGTGCATTAGAAGCTATTGCTTTGATTATGGCTTTGCAAGCTCAAGTTATCCCACCCATCAATAATCTTACCGATCCACTGGAAGGTGATTCATTTGTATTTCCTGTCACCAAAGCCTGGCAGCACAATGCATTTATTGGTCTCAGTTTAACGATTGGTTTTGGTGGCTTTAATACCAGTTTAATATTTGAAAAGGTGTCCTAATGCTGCAAATATTACACGAGTGCAATGCCTCTAATATAACGCTTGAAGATATGCCATCTGATTTGGTGAAAATGGTTAGAGTATCGGATCCTTCAATTTGGCCTATTCTTTTTGCAACAAATGAAATAATCAATACGGTTGATTTGCCATGGCAACATATTGCAAATGATGTTGGTATGATTATGGTTGGTAATTCTTACCCAAAAAAATACTCAAAAAAAGTAATGACAGAGGTTAGCACAACGGGAAGGGTTTCTCCTTTGAGCTTTATTAATGCGAATGCAGGTGCCGCTATTTCAATTTGCTGCACAACATACAAATTTCAAGGGCCTACTATTAATTTAACTATGTCGAATCTTATTCGTGAGCAAATTGCTTCGGTTATTGCTAAACAGTGGCTAAATAACGGCGATGCAAAATATATTTTTTTAGTGACTGCAGATTTTAATGGGCAAGATGAATGTGTTGTAAATAATAAATTAATTTCACTTAACTTAAATTAATGGGTAGGTTGTCCTTCGATGTGTGCTTCACCCTCGAAGGACAGCTTTATGCTACCTTGACTCTTTTTTTAGAGCTATGATCGAATCTTGTGTACAGAGGTAAATTGACGAATTAATTAGGCGGTGTATCCTCATTAACTGATGAAGGTTAATGGATAAATCCAAAGAGGAACACCACCATGGGCAAAGATAATGTTATTGGGCTAAAAAAGCCAGAGACAATTAATGATTTATTGACAGAAGTATTGAGATCAGGGGCTAGGAAGTTGTTGGCGGCAGCAGTAAATGCTGAAGTAGAAGAGTTTCTGAGCCAGCATAACTCAGACGAAGGCGTAGCCCGTTTTGTGCGCAATGGCTACATATCAGAACGAGAGATCCAAACAGGTATAGGTGATGTGGGGCGGTACAGGTGCCACGCGTCCGTGATCGGATAAGCGCGCCAGATGGGATACGATTTGGATCCTCAGTGATCCCAAAGTATTTGCGCCATAGTGGCAGCATGAATGATCTTCTACCTTTGTTATACTTAAAAGGTATATCAAGCAATGATTTTGCCGACGCCCTCAAACCGTTGGTTGGTGATGAGGCTAAGAATTTGTCACCAGGCGTTATCAGTCGCTTAAAAGCAGTGTGGGAAGATGAGTACCAGACATGGCGTCAGCGTGATTTAAGCGGTAAGCGTTACGTATACTTCTGGGCGGATGGTATTCACCTGCAGGCTCGCCTAGAAGACTCTGTAGAGTGTGTTCTGGTGATTATTGGTGTAACGGAGCAAGGCAATAAAGAACTGCTGACAATCGAAGGAGGCCATCGAGAAAGCAAGCAATCTTGGTTGTCGGTACTGCAAGATTTGAAGAATCGTGGATTGCAAAAAGAACCCAAATTGGCTGTTGGTGATGGCGCGTTAGGCTTCTGGGGAGCGCTAACAGAAGCTTATGGTAAAACACGTCATCAGCGATGCTGGTTTCATAAAATGGGTAATGTGCTAGACAAGCTACCGAAATCATTGCAAGCAAAGGCAAAGTCACAACTCCAAGATATAAGTGGTACGCGGGAAGCAGCATACAAAGCATTTGATCATTTTGTATCAATGCATGAAGCAAAATATTTCAAAGCAACGGGATGGTTGCTGAAAGACAAAGAGGAGCTGCTAGCATTTTATGATTTTCCAGCGGAACATTGGGCACACATACGCACGAGTAACCCGATTGAATCAACGTTTGCAACTGTGCGCCACCGAACCTATAAATCGAAGGGTTGTTTTTCACGCGTAACAATTTTAACAATGGTATTTAAGCTGTGTGAAAGTGCGCAGAAGCGCTGGCATAGACTAAGAGGATTTAACTACTGGCAGACGTTATTCGTGATGTGAAATTCACTAATGGCATACGACAGGAAGAAGAAAACAGGTCAGTGAATGAGAGAACAGCCGCCTAATGAAAAATATCTCATACACAACATTTGACTATAGCTCTAGGTCACGCTTAAAAATATCAAGCTCATTAAATTGGAAATTATTCGGCATTACTTATAAAAATGTTCGATGAAATATTAAATCAAATGGAGTAAGAAATAGAGCATATTTAAAACTAATATTGGATTGCAACAAACAATTATCTCAAAAATTATAATTAAATTACTGCTAAGGTTTTTTTTCATAGCCAAAAGGAAATTTAAGATAATGAGCAATATTATGACTAAAAGAAATATTCTTTTATTAGGTGGAACAGGCTACTTTGGCAGGCATTTGGTTAATAAGCTTTTAGAGAATGGCGATAAAGTATGCATTGTGACTCGTGGAATAAATCAAGTTTCGAGTGATTGCTTGCATATCAACTTTGATAGAAGTAAGGGCAATCATTTATTATTGGACGGTTATTGGGATGTTGTGTATGACCAAAGTTGCTATTCAAGTGAATATTTGAATGGTTTAAACAGAGTTATCGGCAATTGTGGACAGTATATATTAACGTCCTCTCAATCGGTATATCCGCCTGGTAAAGAAATGAGCGAGGATTCAATAAACTATAATGATGTTAATTCTTATAAGAATATAATTAATAATTATGGATTTGAAAAATTAAAATCTGAATATATTATTAGAAGTTTAACACAAAGCCATGTATTTCCACGTTTTCCGGTGGTGGTTGGTGAGAATGATCCAAGAAAGCGAATTCAATGTTTAGCCCAGAAGGTAACTATGGGTAGTTTGTATTTGCCTGCAGCAAATCCATTGCTGCATATGCTCGATGAACATGATGCAGCAACTGTATTATTTGAAATACCATTCAAGCATGTCATTGGTCCAGTTAATATTGCTTCAAACGAAATTATTTCTGCATATGATCTTTGTAAAAAGATTGCAGATATAAAAAATCTTGATTTGACAATCCATGAGTCGGCTAATTTTGAATCATCTCCATTTGATTTGATAAAGTCGGAATCCAAAACATTGTTACTAAAAAAACAAAATGAATTGGGCTTCCACGATCTTAAAAGCATCCAAGAAATATTAGAAACCATTCTTAAACCAGTTAAATAACTAGATGAAATAATCTTTAATATGTTACCTTTAATCAGAATTTCATTCGCCTACCTAACGATGTGTGGCTTATTTTAATGAGCACATTTCTAACAAGTGCTGCTTATTGGATGGCGTGGCCTTTTTTAGCAGTGATCTTGAATCAGCAATACTATTTAAGCTACCTGAGGACTATTTGTGAACAAAGAAAGATTTGAAAACGGGTCTAAAAAAATCAACGAGTTAGTTGAGGGTGGGGATATCCGCCTATTGAAAGGGCTTTCTGAAACAGCACCAGATTTAGCAAAGTATGTATTGGAATTTATTTTCGGCGACCTCTATTCAAGAGAGGGACTTGATTTAAAATTAAAACAAATATTAACAGTAACCATACTTGCTACGCTGGGTAATGCCAAACCTCAATTGGCATATCATATTGGTGCCGCATTAAATATCGGAATAACGCGGAAGGAAATTATTGATATCCTTACTCACATTGCTGGGTATGCGGGTTTCCCTGCTGCCTTAAATGGAGTAAATACTGCAAAAGAAGTATTTGCAGAAAGAGATCTGAAGGATATTAGCAATTAAAGAATCTAGATTTTATAACGGCTGTTAAATTCACTGAAGCACAATTGACAAAAATATTAGATGAATTTAAGGCGATTATTGATAAAGATTGTCCTATTGTCAAAGCCTATGATGATGAGGAGAAGTAAAGACGTTACTGGCAAATTGACGGTTTCGAAAAAGTTCCGTGTGGTGGAACGCATGTCGAAATCTACTGCTGAAGTGGGATATGTTACTTTAAAGGTAAAAATGTTGGAACATCAAAAAACCTCAACAGCGTATCATGATTGCTTTGGAAGATGATGGAACAAAGCATTATGAAAAAATGCGCGCTGCAGGGTCAATTTTATTTGTTGATGCCTCATCAGCTGCACTGCAGGCTAAAAGCCAGGTTGCAACAGGATTTAAGACTGTCACAAAAAAATAGATTAACAGGAAGATAATGCGAAAATTATTCTGGGAAAACACTTATCTAGATCGTATCACGACCTCGGTTATCGAGATTGATGAGAATAAAGTATTATTTAAGGAAACCATTGCATATTCTTTTTCTGGCGGTCAGGAAAGTGATACATGTTATATTAATGGATTACTTGTTTTAGAATCTAAAATGATTGATAACTTAATTTACTATACACTGCCTGATCAACATGGTTTATCAGTCGGCGATATCGTAACGATGGAAATTGATTGGCCGCGTCGTTATCGTTTGATGCGTATGCATTTTGCTGCAGAGCTTATTCTTGAGATTGTGACGCAACGATTTTCATTTGGGAAAGTGGGCGCTCATATTGCTGAAAATAAGTCTAGAATTGATTTTGTTTGCCCCCAAAACATCTCAACCTTTTTTGATGAAATTCTCACAGAATATAATGCAATTATAAAAGCAGATCATATGATTCAAACTGGTTTTACCGACATTGAAACTCAAAAACGTTTTTGGAAAATCGCTGGTTTTGCCCAGGTTCCTTGTGGTGGCACACATGTTAAATCAACCGCAGAAGTTGGTTTGATGACATTGAAACGAGTAGGTTTGGGCAAGTCGCGTGAACGTATTGATATTAAACCGCTGGAAGATTTAATGGTGCCCTCATTTAATCTATGATTGATAAGACATGCTTTTTAAACATAAAATCATCTCCACATGCCAGAGCCACTGCGCTCTGTTTGCCATATGGAGGCAGGCTCAACCGTGAATAAAAGAATGTTACGCTTCGCCCTCTTAACTGATAATCTCAGGATTGACGATGCACATCAGTTGGTCACAATTTTCTGAGACATCCATGATAAATAAGCGGAGATGCATGCAAACCAGATTAATGCCAATTATTTCCTATTTCAAGGGGAAAATGAAAAAATAAATAATACTTATTTTTTAAAAGACATGAAAAATTCTACGATAGAAAAAACCTTTACCCAAGAAGAGGTCATTGGGTTTTTTACATCATCATGACGTAACTCATACAAGAATTTGTGCCCCGCCAAAGATAGGATATGGTGCAGGCCTAACTTATGCAATACAAGAAGTTAGGCCTTAAACAAATTTAGCTCACCACCTGCCCCAGCCCCGCCTTATACTGCTGCAAGGCTTGCTCAGGCTCATTCAAATGCTCTAACAACTTACCATAAGCAAATGACGCATCGGCATTACGGCCTTGCGCTAAGCATACAAAACCTGCACAACAATATACAACTAACTAACATTGGAGAATCCGTCATATAGCTAATATAGCTTGGCAAGCTTTTGTCATGTCTGTCTATAAAATCTAATAGACGTGATATAAAGTCGTATGTATATATTTGTGGGATTCACACGTACTAGTTTCAATCATGCTGAAATTGATTCCACTACCCTAATTTGCATAGATGATCGTGGCATCATGACCAACAAATAGAGCGCCCCAAAGGTAAGAAAAATGCCTATTATTTGATAAACATCCAACTGTCGGTTAAAGAATAAAATATCAGATGCAATAGCAACTATGGGATCCAAATAACTTAAAATAGCAACTTTTGTTAAATCCGTTTTTTTAATAGCGCCATAATAAAGAAAATAGGCCAAAAGAGTATGAACAGTACCAATAACAACCAAACAGACTATCGCAACAAGCGACAAAGGTTGGAAATGCACAAACGGCAACAAAATAAGCATACCTATAGAAAGTTGAATAAATATAACTTTAAAATAACTAAGATTAACGCGCTTCATTAATAGAGTAACAAATGAATAAAGAAGTGCGGCAAATAACGCAAAAGTAGCACCTAGAACAACATTGGGAGAATTTAACTGATGCAAGTCCATTGTCAGCAATACACCACATAATGCCAACAAAATGAATATCCACTGCTTAAAACTCACTTTTTCGTTATAAAAAAATATGCCTAAAATGATTAAGATAACAGGCTGCAAATAATAAGACATATTGCCAATGGTAATCGAGGACACTTGAAATGATTTAAATAAAAAAATCCAGTTTAAAACTAAGCAAATACCCGCAAGTGCCACCACTGGAAAATTTTTATCGATCTCAATTTTCTCTTTTGATTTTATCATCCAGCACCCCATAACAAGGGCGCCAATTAAACATCGATAAAAAGCCACATCGACCGCGGCCATCCCCGACCACAAAACAAAAAGGCCTAACGTTCCCCACAGAATCATCGACAAAATTAACCCTAGCATTTATGCCCTCGCATACTCATTAACATATTTTTTAAATGTTACAGCCATTTCTTTTCGTTGAATGAATATCAGCACAAAGGACGACAGCAAAAAACAACAAGGTAAAACAACTAGCGCTTTTTGGTAATTTATTAAAGTGAAAGCAGAGCCAACGCTTGATACATCTAATAATTGCCCAATAAATGGCTCAATGAAAGATCCTACTAAGCCTTCGCCACTATTAATAAATGCAACTGAAAGACCCATGATGTACAACGCATTGATTTCACGGCAAAGCTCAAAACTTAACATGAAACAACCCACTGAAAATCCAAACGTAAAAAACAAAACCAACGATGATGAATACGAAAAATTGCCATAAATAATGCCTAATATTGCTAATAATGATACTACATTAGCAACATGCATCAATTCTTTCTTGCGATTCAATTTGGCAGACAGCAGTGCCCAAAATGGCGATCCTATTGCATGTCCTACAAACATAATTGACAGAAAAAAAGATGCTTCCGTGGCAGTAATAGCATATTTGATTATTAAAAAAGGTGCGCCCCATAAACCGCCTAACACCGCTACCGGTGAAAAAGTTAATCCTGAGTATAAAAGCAACAGCCAGTTATCTTTTTTGGCAACAATCTCTTTAATATTTGAAAATCGCATATACATCTGAGATTCAATATGCTCATTTACTTCAGATTTCTGAAAGATGAGCACTGCAAAAGCCATGATTAATCCTGCAACGGCTATTAAGTTCAAACCTTCCTGCCAACCAAACTTCTGGAACAATAAAGCAACCGTGGAGCTACCGCAAGCAGCACCTAACATTGTAGCTGTTGCCAATAAACTACTAATTAGGCCAAATGTTTTAGCTGTTGTATAACGCGCTGCGCACTTCATATAAAGTACGGTAGCAAATGAAGCTCCTACCCCCATCATTACCCGGCTTATACACATCACATAAAAATTGTTTGTGTGCGTAAACAAAAAAATCATCAGAGAAATCATCAAAATGGCAAGGAACATTGGTATTCTGACAGCAAAACGATCGACCAAAAACCCTGCGACCATTTGCATGATGGTATAAGAATAATAATAACTGGATGCCATCACTGCAAGCATCACACCATTATATCCATGAGACTGCATGAGTTGTGAGCTAATTAAAGAGGGAAATAATTGTGCGATATATTTAAAAAATAAAAATAATGCACAAAGTGACAAAACAATGACCGATTTCTTTTTCATATATTTCTGCCTATTGTCCAACCACCATCGCACACAAGTACCGCACCATTTATATAGTTATTGGCTAAACAAACATCTACCAATGAAATAACATGTTCTACTTGGCCCCAAAATCCAACTGGAATAGACGATTTTATTCTTCCGGCAAGTGCCGCATCATTAAAATAATTACCAGTCAGTGGTGTTTCGATAATTCCAGGTGCGATAGCATTCACGCGTATGCCATCTTTACCATATTGATAAGCAAGCTGCTTGGTGAGACCAATCAGTGCAAATTTTGATGTGACATAAGCCACTCTATCAGGCTCAGCTTGCAAACCAGAAACACTAGCAATATTTACAATGCTTAAAGGTCTATGGTTAGCTAAAGATTTTCTAATCAATCCCTGGGAAAGAAGAAAACTAGAAGTGAGATTAATATTTAATACTTTTTGCCATGTTTCTAACGATACCTCATGGGGAGCTTCAATTTCGCGAATGCCTGCACAATGAATTAAAACATCAAAATCGTTCTCTTTATCAACAAAGTCACTCACCGCACGAAGATCGCTTAAATCAATTTCTTGCTTATCTATTGCAGTAATATCATGTGCGGAATAATGCTTGGCGCATGCTAAACCAATTCCAGAAGCAGCTCCTGTAATGAGGATTCTCATATGACACACTCCACTTGGGTTTCCACAGGCTCAACCGTAAATAAAAGAATGTCGCGCTTCGCCTCTCCTTCACGCGCACCTAACGGAGTAACTGCATGATAATAATCCTGAGTTAGCATCAAAGTTTCTAATGGTTTTTCTAATCGAACGACATTCGTGATTTTTTTAGTTGCTAAATCTGCAATTAAATTATCCCCTCCCCACGCATTAGAAGTTAAATCCAAAAGATGTACAAAAACTAATGGCTCATCGTCTACATGCAAATAGTCTGGTGAGCTGTAACTTGCATGATATTTTGCAACTTTATATTGAATAAAATGTAAGCCCAGTACTAATTCGTGATGATGCCTAAGCGGTTCAAACTCTCTAATTATTTTTAAATTATGCTGAATGACATTTTTCATGATAGATAAATCCAATATGCGCTTATCCATTACAGCAAACTGTCGAACTTTCCCGCCATCAATAACATTAGATTGAGCACTTTGAAAATACACTTGTTTTTTAGCTAGCATTATTTGATCTAGTGGGCGATTCCATATTAGTTTTAAATAAGCTCTATTCCTAACTCCATCTGGCTTAATATTTTCATCGAACATCGACATAAGTGTGCCTAAAGACTCAATATCTTCTGATGACTTTATATACTTAGTTGAATTAATTAAATTCTGCATCCCGCTCTCCTATCCAATTTAACCGAATTACTAGAAATTAGTATTTCTATTACTTAATTTTAGTAATTTAACTACTTTTAAATCTGAGAATGGATAATATTACTAATTATTCGTAATTAGCAATAATAAAATTTACTTTTTTTCATTTATAATTTAGACTTATCAATCTATAACGAGGTGATGTCCTTTAAATGTTTACTGAAGACTGTGGCAAACGCATTAAATTTGCTCGAAATATGCTAGGCCTTACTAGACGTGGCCTCGAAGAAAAATTCCTTATTAATGTCAATACATTACAAGCATGGGAAAACGGAAAAGTAGCATTAACGAGTAAAGGCGCTAAAAAACTTCTTGCGGCATTTGCTAAGCTAGGGCTAATTTGCTCTGAAGACTGGCTACGCACGGGCGCAGGAAGCAACCCCATTTTTATTGAAGATATCAATATCTTGCCTAATGAAATGAATGAAGACTTGTGTATTTTGCGTGAAATTGAAGCTTTTAAAGCAATAAATCCCAATCCAATTGTAATAGTAATTAGCGACAATGGGATGGAACCTATATATTCATTAGGTGACTTTGTTGCTGGTAATAAAAAAATAGATAGCGAAATTAATAGCTTAATCGGTGCTAATTGCATTATCGGAACATATCAGGGTGACACATTAATCCGAAAATTGCTGAAGAGTAGTAATGATAATGCTTATACCTTAGCATGCATTAACGCTTCGACTGATCAACAACCAATTATCCCGGATATTCGAATTAAATTTGCTGCTAAAGTTGTTTTTCATAGACAAAAAGAAAATTTAGAATAAAGAGCAATGTTATGACCATAATCCAGCCTATATTTGCAACCAACATTCATGTAAGAATTGATGACATTAATTATGGAAACCATCTATGTCATACTAAATTTATTAATTATTTGCACGAGGCTAGAGCTCTATTTTTAAAAAGTAAAAATCTGTCTGAAATTGATTGTTTCGGATATTGCTTATTTATACTAGAAATTTCTGTTAAATATAAAAACCAATGTTTTTTTGACGATAAACTAGAAATTAAGTTATTTTTAGATAAAATAGAAAACGCCTCTTTTCAACTATCTTATATAATTTACAATCATACTACTGGTAAAGTTTCAGCAACTGCAACGTCAGTGAGAGCTATGCTCGAATCTTGTGTACAGAGGTAAATTGACGAATTAATTAGGCGGTGTATCCTCATTAACTTACGAAGGTTAATGGATAAAATCCAAAGAGGAACACCACCATGGGCAAAGATAATG
>JBAQCP010000112.1:0-7413 GCA_049294295.1 Gammaproteobacteria bacterium
CGCCTTCTCAGGGCGAACGGTTCGAAAGTGTTAACCGTTCACCCTGAGGAGGCGCGTAGCGCCGTCTCGAAGGGCAACCCTCTCACTATCGCCTCTTACGGAAAAACTCACTCAATAAACTTCCGCACTCATCCGCCAATACCCCACCCTCATGCTCTACTTTATGATTCAAAAAAGACAGATCCAACAAATTCGTTTTACTCTGAATCACACCCGCCTTAAAATCCAACGCCCCATACACCAATCGTTTAACTCGTGCGTGCACCATCGCCCCCGCACACATCATGCAAGGCTCCAAGGTAACGTATAAGGTGGTATCTAATAGTCGATAGTTACCTATCTTTTCTGCCGCTTGCCGCAAAGCGACCAGTTCAGCGTGTGCAGAAGGATCATTATTAGTAATAGGCCGGTTACTGCCCTCACCTATGATTTGACCGTCTAATACAACAACAGCCCCAACCGGCACTTCGCCCGCGATTCCCGCCTGCTCTGCCAGTTGAATAGCCCGTTGCATCCAAAAAAGATCGTCAGACATTTATTCCCACTCAATCGTTGCTGGTGGTTTTCCAGAAATATCATAGGTGACACGAGAAATTCCCGGCACTTCATTAATAATACGATTTGAAACATGACCTAGAAATTCATAAGGCAATCTCGCCCAATGCGCTGTCATAAAATCTACCGTCTCAACTGCTCTAAGCGCAATCACATGATCATAGTGACGAGCATCGCCTATCACACCGACCGATTTAATCGGTAAGAACACAGCAAATGCTTGACTGACTTTGTTATACAAATCTGCCTTATAGAGTTCTTCAATTAAAATGGCGTCTGCTAGCCGCAGCTTTTCAACGTATTCAGGCTTAATTTCACCTAACACTCTCACCCCCAAACCGGGACCCGGGAACGGATGTCGATTAATTAGCTCGCTAGATAACCCCAACTCTAAGCCAATTTTTCTAACTTCATCTTTAAATAATTCACGCAAGGGTTCAAGCACTTTAAGTTGCATGTTTTCTGGCAAACCACCCACATTATGGTGTGATTTAATCACATGCGCTTTACCAATACCGGTTGCGGCTGATTCAATCACGTCAGAATAAATCGTTCCTTGTGCTAACCATTTTATATTTTTAATCTTAGACGCTTCTTCATCAAAGACTTCAATAAATGTTCTGCCGATAATTTTACGCTTAGCTTCAGGATCGCTTTCATTTGCCAATGCTTGATAAAAACGCTCTTTGGCATTTACACAAACTAATTTAATACCAAAATTTTTCTCGAAAATAGATTTTACTTGCTCTGCTTCTTGCAAACGCAATAATCCCGTATCAACAAAGACACAGGTAAGCTGATCACCAATTGCTTGATGCAATAACAATGCAGCAACAGATGAATCAACACCACCAGACAACCCCAACAACACATTATCTGTGCCTACTTTTTTGCGAATGGTATCAACTTGTTCTTGAATAATATTTTCTGCTGTCCATCTTGGTTTGCAGCCGCAAATATCAAATGCAAAACGCTCTATGATGCGCTGACCCTGCGTTGTATGCAGCACTTCGGGATGAAACTGCAATCCATAAAAACGCTTTTCTTCATTCGCCATGCCGGCAATAGCACAATTATCAGTCTCTGCAATCACCGTAAAATCCTGAGGCAGCTGCCTCACTTGATCACCATGACTCATCCACACATCTAACAAGGCAACCCCATCTTTAATATGATCGGACATCTCGTGCAACAAAACAGATTGACCAATTACCGCCACTTGCGCATAACCAAATTCACGCTTATGCCCGCCTTCTACCTTGCCGCCTAATTGCTGGGCCATGGTTTGCATACCGTAACAAATACCAAGGACAGGACAGCCCAATTCAAACACCATTCTAGGCGCACGCGGCGTTGTATCAGCTGTTACTGTTTCAGGACCGCCAGACAAAATAATACCACTTGGAGAAAAAGCCTCAATCTGTTCATCCGTTAAGGTTGCCGGATAAATTTCAGAATACACGCCGCACTCTCTTAAACGTCGTGCAATTAACTGTGAGTATTGAGAACCAAAGTCTAAAACTAATATTCGCTCAGCATGTATATCCATCATTTATAGATACTTCTCATCAATATTATAGTTAGGGGCTTCTTTTGTAATATGCACATCATGTACATGGCTTTCACGCACACCAGATGCGGTAATACGAACAAACTGGGTGTTTGTTTGCATGGCATGAATATCAGGACTACCCGTATAACCCATACCCGAACGCAAGCCACCCATTAGCTGATTGATAATCGCCATTAAGCTGCCTTTGTAAGGTACACGACCTTCAATACCTTCTGGTACTAATTTTTCAGCTTCAGCTGAAGGATCTTGGAAGTAACGATCACTGGATCCATGGCGTTGCGCCATGGCCCCTAAAGAACCCATTCCACGATAAGACTTATAAGAACGGCCATGATAAAGCTCGACTTCACCTGGTGCTTCTTCGGTTCCTGCAAACAAGCCACCCGCCATCACAGCCGATGCACCTGCTGCCAATGCCTTACAAATATCGCCAGAATAACGAATACCACCATCAGCAATAACACCCACATCAGTATGAGCTAACGCATCACTGACATTTGAGATAGCCGTAATTTGCGGCACCCCCACACCTGATATAATACGCGTCGTACAAATAGAGCCTGGGCCTATTCCTACTTTCACAGCATCCACTCCAGCATCCGCTAACGCTTTCGCGGCATCCCCTGTTGCAATATTGCCGCCAATGATTGCTACTTGCGGATAATGTTTCTTCATCCAGCTAATACGTTCAATAACATTTTTAGAATGACCGTGCGCAGTATCAACGATAATCACATCAACACCGGCTGCCACCAACGCTGTTATGCGCTCTTCCGTATCAGCACCCGTTCCAACCGCAGCACCTACTCTCAACTGACCTAATGCGTCTTTACAAGCTAATGGTTTTGCCTGCTGCTTTAAAATATCTTTTACCGTAATCATACCTTGCAGTTCATAACCATCATTCACGACTAATACTTTTTCAATACGATGCTTATGCAGTAGCTTTTCGACAATCGCGCGCTCTGCGCCTTCATTAACAGTCACTAATCGATCTTTGGGTGTCATTAAATTAGAAATTGGTTGGTCAAGATTGGTTTCAAAGCGTAAATCGCGGCTAGTCACAATACCGACCAACTTTTGATTAGCTTCCACTACTGGAAAAGCGTGAAAATTGAACCGACGACCAAATGCTAGTACTTCGCGCACCGTAGTTTGCGGCGTCACTGAAATCGGGTCTTTTACAACACCGCTTTCAAATTTCTTAACCTTACGAACCTGTGCTGCTTGCTCTTCAATCGGCATATTCTTATGAATAATACCTATACCGCCTTCCTGGGCCATAGCAATCGCTAATCTTGCTTCAGTGACAGTATCCATCGCAGCGGATAATAATGGAATGTTGAGCGTTATATTGCGTGTCAACTGGGTTTTGAGACTGACATCTTTAGGCAAAACAGAAGATGCCCCGGGGAGGAGCAAGACGTCATCAAAGGTAAGAGCTACTTCATTTTGTGCTAGGCGTATCATTTGTTAATTCCCCTTGCAGTCAGATTTTTGCAGGTTAAAATTAACGAGCCATTATACACATTTCGTGATTAAAAAGTAGAGGTTTGGTGGGGAGATGGATTAATTTTTGTTCGCAATGGGGAATAATATCTCTGGATTATTTCTTGCTCTAAGACATTACAAATGATGCAGCTCCATACAGAACAGACTACACAATTTGGAATACTTGCGATATTAGTGAACAGAGTGTTAGTGTGATTAGATCTCATACAAGTTCCTAAGCAGTCATTATTGGGTCAATTTATGAAAAAGGATTATTTTCTAGGTTTATCCGAAGAAGGCTTCCACAAAGTCGCCTATACCGAATGGGGAACCGCCAATAATACAAACACGCCTATTGTCTGTATTCATGGCTTAACTCGCAACGGTCGTGACTTTGATTCCCTAGCTAATCACCTAAGCTATCTTGGAGCACATGTATTTTGCCCAGATATCGTTGGACGCGGTGATAGTGACTGGCTAAAAAATCCACTACACTATACATACGAACAATACATTGCCGATATGAACGGCATGATTGCACGCACTGGCGCAAATCAAGTTGACTGGATAGGCACCTCGATGGGCGGTCTCATTGGCATCATCTTAGCCGCTCAAGCTAATACCCCTATTCGTCGCCTAATACTAAATGACATCGGCCCCCAAATCCCCGTTAAGGCATTGCATGAAATAGCAAAATACGCAGGACGCGACCCCCTCTTTGATAGCGTGGCAGATGCACGGCGTTATTTTCAATCGATCTACGCAGATTTCGGCAACTTAACGACTGAACAATGGCAGCATTTAGCTGAAACCAGTGTATATGAACTACCCTCAGGAAAATTTGCCTCAAAAATTGACCAGGGCATTAAAATATCCCCCGCTAAAAGCAAATTTGCTTGGAATTTGCTCTTAAATCCTCATAAAGCCCTAGAGGGTACTTTATTCGATATTGATCTTTGGCAAATTTGGCGAAAAATTGAATGCCCAGTACTGGTGATCCGCGGTGAACGCTCAAACCTACTAACGCCCAGCATTATGCAAAAAATGCAGCAAACCCATCCTCTTGTAGATACGCTAGAAATACCCAATACCGGGCATGCACCAGCCTTGATGGGCGCTAAAGAACAAGAAGTTATTTACCGATGGTTGATGAAGACTGAGAACCCGCTTAAGATGTGATTCTACTAGCACACTTAAGACCAAATCATGACCAACGAAGCAAATATGATTTTAGCCGATGGCCGCTGGCAAGGGCCTCACGGTATCGGCCGCTTTTCGACAGAAGTATTAGCACGCCTAACCCAAACGGATATCCTGACTACCGGGCCACATCCTCTATCGATTAAAAATTTATTCTGGCAAAGTCAGCAGCTATTAAATGATAAAACACATCGTGTTTTTTTTACGCCAGGATTTAATCCATCACTGGCTTCTCGTATACCTGTTATCTTCACTATTCATGACTTAATTCACTTGCATGTTCCTGGGCAATCAAAATTATTAAAAAAAATATTTTATCAATACGTCATGAAGCCCGCCGCTAAAAAAGCACATGCTATTGTGACTGTCTCTCATTTTTCTAAAAAAACAATTTTAGAGTGGCTAGATATTCCTGAAGAAAAAATCATTGTTTCCTATCCAGGGGTCAGTGCTACATTCAAACCTGAAGGCACTGCCTTTCAAGCAGGTTTTTCTTACTTATTACACGTTGGTAACACGAAGGCACATAAAAATGTCGCTCGGCTAATTGAAGCATTTGCTAAAGCCAAGATCGACCGTAATATTAAATTAATTTGCACAGGGATATTAAGTGATGACGTTCAAGCAGCTGTTGCAAAACATCATTTAGAAGAAAGAGTGATATCTAAAACCAATTTGAATGAAGAAACATTGGCATCTTTATATCGCGGTGCATTAGGCGTTGTCTTTCCTTCTCTTTACGAAGGATTTGGCTTACCTGTCGTAGAAGGCATGGCATCCGGTGTGCCTGTTTTGACATCTAATCTCACTTCCATCCCAGAAATTGCAAACAATTGTGCGATTTTAGTCGACCCTTATAACCTAGATGCCTTAACCAATGGCATTGAAGAATTAATTAATAACACTCATTTACGTCATGATTTAGCAACTAGAGGTTTAATCCAAGCCAAACAATTTACCTGGGATAAAACAGCTGCCAGCATTCAACAATTACTAAACCAAACAGCGGAACATTTTTCATGATGGATATGGAACAAGAAGATCATATTTACAGCGTCAGCCAGCTTAACCAAGAAGTGAAATGTTTACTCGAAGATACTTACATGCAAATTTGGGTGGAAGGTGAAGTCTCTAACTTTGTCGCACCTGGATCTGGCCATTGGTATTTTTCTTTAAAGGATTCTATGGCACAAGTGCGTTGCGCAATGTTCAAAGGGAATCAACGCCGCTTAACCTTCACCCCTAAAGATGGCTCTCATATTTTAATTCGTGCACGGGTTAGTCTTTATCCTAATCGGGGTGATTATCAATTAATCGCTGAACATATGGAAGAGCGCGGTGAAGGCAAACTACGCCGTGAATTTGAATTATTAAAAAAGAAATTAGAAGCAGCAGGTTTATTTGCTGAAGAACATAAGAAAGCGTTACCTAACTTTCCAACGACTATCGGTGTTGTGACCTCGTCTACTGGTGCCGCAATTCGAGATATTTTAAATGTTTTAAAAAGACGTTATGCGTGCACACCTGTGATTATTTATCCAACGCTAGTTCAAGGCGCGACAGCCGCCCCTGCTATTGTAAAAGCTATTCAAACAGCAAATGAACGTAAAGAATGTGATGTTTTAATCATTGCCAGAGGCGGCGGCTCATTAGAAGACTTGTGGCCATTCAATGAAGAAATAGTCGCGCATGCTATTTATAATAGCCAAATTCCAACCATTACTGGTATTGGGCACGAAATTGATTTTACAATTGCTGACTTTGTTGCGGATTTGCGAGCACCGACCCCTTCTGCCGCAGCAGAAATTATTTCACCCGATTCAGGAGGCTTAAAACAAGCATTGCTGCAGCATTACCAGCAAATCAATCGAATTATGATAAGAAAGCTAAACTCACAGACCCAGCAACTAGCTTGGATGCAGAAACATTTATTACAACAGCATCCTAAACGCCAATTAGCAGAAAAAATGCAGCGGTTAGATTTTTGTGAAATGGCATTAGTTCAAAGTCAAGTGCGCATGATAAGTCAGTTGCAAGCTAAAGTGAAAGAATTAGACCATAAACTATATCGTCTGAATCCTATCAATCAAATACAACATAACAAAAATCAACTACAGCACTTATATCAACGCGGCTTAACGGCGTTACAGCAGCAAACCGATAAAAAACAAAGTCAATTAGCCAGTCTTGCTGCCACATTAGATGCATTAAGCCCATTAGCCACATTAAAACGAGGCTTTTCAATTGCTTCTATTAATAATCAAATTATACGGCAGGCTAAAGATGTAACGATAGGCGACAAAATTAATATCAGACTCGAAGATGGTCAATTAAATTGCTCAATAGAAAATGTCCTAAGGAATAATAATGAGAAACAGGTTCTCTAGCCTTCACGCTGAAGATTTTTTAAAAGCCCATTTGTAGACTGGACTATCTGGAGTTCAGGACATGGGTGGGGAGACTACAACTTAAGAGTGACACCTAAGTCTTATCATATAGATGTGATGAAGAATTACTTTTAATGTAGCATGAACAGCTCAGGTGGAATAGCCGCTGCCGTCATTGCGAGTAGCGTAGCCCGGCAAATCTTTTGC
>JBAQCP010000113.1:0-3780 GCA_049294295.1 Gammaproteobacteria bacterium
GGAGATCCCTTGCTACGCTCGGGATGACAGTGGATGGCTCGCAATGACGGCCAATCAGCCCTAAACTCTTTCTACGTTATATTCCTTAAACACATGATCCACCCACATATTCCCCAGCTGCTCAGACAGCTTATTCTGCATCCCACGCTCATCTAGATGATCAATATCGATAATCTCTAGTGGCTGGTCTTGCCAAGAACAAGCAAATACCGCTTTCGTTCGCTTACCGGTTTCAGGATCAATTTGCCATTGCAGACATTGAGCACAAACACCTTTTAGCATGCATTGCATGTTGCCATAGACGGAGCCCACAACCGTTGGATTTTTGATTAAATGTTCTTTAACGAGAGTTGCTCTGGCTGTTTGGAAACGACGTAAAAGGTCGGTGCCACCTATGATGAATACTCTATCAATATCAGCTAACGAAATAACATCGTTTTTGTTAGCATGTTCAATCAAAGCTGTTAGCACATCTAAACCCGGTAGCGAAACATCTTGCGGCCTATTCGGTTTGATAAGATCGCCTTCTTGCGTCAACCAGATAATAGCATCAGTCGCATCTTCCAATTGTGCTTGGCAATAGACTTCGTCTTTATGATTAAAATAACCCACAAATAATAAGCGATTACCGGTGGCTCGTATCGCTGGTCCAAAGCTGCGTAAAAAAGCAAAGCTTGCCTGATTGCCTATCACCAACACTGTTTCATGTTCAGTAGGTAATTTAGTGCGTACGCCTGTTGGTCCCATTAACGTAATGGGTTCACCTGGTTTGAGTGTTGCGCATAGTTTTGCAGTTGCAGAATTTTCAACAACAATAAAGGTCAGTGTGCCTTTATTAATATCACATTCAGCACCGGTTAATGCTAGGGGTTCCATTTGGAAGAGGGTGTGGTCTATGCGTGGTGCATAGGTTTCAAAATTTTGTAGTCTAAAAAATTGACCAATTTTAAAGTGTTTTGCGGCAAGTGGCGCTTGAATCGTTAACTCGATAATACGACTAGTCTTGCGCGTGACTGCGACCACTTTCGCTATGAATAAATGCCGCATTTGTTCTGCAAAGCGCTGATATTCTTCGTCAGAGCCTATGCCTATTTTATCTTTCAATATGGCGGTAATTTTTGGATAAGTTCGGGTACCAGACGCAATCGCTTTAACAACATTGCCATGAAATACCGGATGGGTATCACCAATTAAACTAACACGATAATCATCTTTTTGATAAGAAGTGAAAGGACCAAAAGCATCTTCTTTGCAATGTTCTATGCCATGAGCGGCTGCTAGTTCACCATCAATTTCTTCGTAATGTTGATATTGCAAGTTCAAACGATTAAAGGTGCCGCGGTGTTCAAACTCATAAGCAATATTAGGTTGAGTGCCGGTTGCAACTAAAATAGAGCGCGCTGGTAGTCTAACGGTCTCGGTCGTTGCGACCCATTCTTTTTCAGCATTGCGTAATCGTTTATGACAAAGTAACGCTTCGACGTGACCAAATTCATTTAAGTCAACAGCAGTTGGCTCTAACCCTTCCGCATAATAAATGCCTTCTTGCAGGGCTTTTTGTAATTCTTCATGGTTATTAATATAAGCAGGTGATTCTTGCATAGAGCGTCGGTAAGCAATGGTGACACCGCCCCATTCGCGAGCCAGTTTAATAAAATTAGGTGCAACACCAACGGCCGCTGCGCGCTCTCGTTCTTTGCGAACGGCTAATCCGTGACGTAGATACTCTGCCAAAAT
This sequence comes from Gammaproteobacteria bacterium, assembly GCA_049294295.1. Lineage (GTDB taxonomy): Bacteria > Pseudomonadota > Gammaproteobacteria > DSM-16500 > DSM-16500 > Aquicella. Next base: position 1,738 of record JBAQCP010000113.1, read on the forward strand.
TTCTTTAGAGGCGGCATCTAATGAAGCTTGAATAGTTTCTTCACTGTATTCTTGCACTAATATTTCATGTCGATACAGAATTTTTTCGACTTGAGTGATGTAATAAGCTTGTAATTCAGTAGCGGTATCAACACCTGTTAAGCCGCCGCCTATGACGACAGCAGGCAGGCGAATTTGGAGATTTGTTAGGCTGCTGGATTTGTTAGCGTTACCTAATTGTAATGCCATTAAGAAATCATTTGCTTGACGCATGCCTGGTGCCATGCTGCCAGGAATAGGCAATGCTTTTGGAAGTCCTGCACCAACCGCAATTACAAAGTGATCAAAACCCATCTCCCAGGCATCTTCAATGGTTAAGGTACCGCCAAAGCGTACACCACCAAATACTTGAAAATGCGGTCTGCGAGCGAGTGTTAAATAAATTAATTTAAGGAAATTCTTATCCCAACGAACGGTGATACCGTATTCTGCTACACCACCAAAGCCGACCATTAAGCGTTCGTCTAATGATTCTTTTAAATCATTAAATTGATAAATGGGTTCATTAATTAAGTGTGCTGGTAAGGGTTCTATTTTAAGGCCATCAAACCCAGCAACAGCAAAGCCTTCTAGGGTTAAATGGTGAGCGAGGGTAAAGCCGGCAGGCCCCATGCCTGCAATCATGACTTTTAAGCCATTATAAGGTTTCATTACCCACTGATCATCGCGTAGCGGATTCCAGCGTGTAAGCAAATCGTAAATTTCGACGCCCCAAGGTAAATCTAATACATCCGTTAGCACGCGTGTTTCAATTTGCGGGATATTAACGGGTTCTTGTTTTTGATAGATGCAGGCTTTCATGCAGTCGTTGCAAATGCGATGGCCGGTGGCAGGACACATAGGGTTATCAACCATGACCATGGCTAATGCGGCTAGCGTATACCCATCTTTCTTGAGCGCATGCATTTCAGAAATTTTTTCTTCTAGCGGGCAGCCCGTCATCGTGACATCAAGTGGATTCTTTTTTAAGCCTTGCGTAGGATCGCCTTTTTTTACAGGAAATCCTTTAGAGCAAAAATCACCTTCATGATCGTGACAATAAATACAGTAATTGACTTCATCTTGCACTTCGCGAGCTGACATGCGGTTATCTGTTAACTTAAAGCCGTCGCGTAAACGTAATGTTTCCTCAGGTGACGCCACGCGTCCACATTGATCATTAGCGACCGGCAGGGTCGCGACTAATTGCGTGTAATCTAAACGTTCTGGGATGCGGAAGCTAACCCAGTTAGTGATGACCTTTAAGCCTTCAAATGAGGTGAGTGCACGTGCACACCATTGGACTAATTTGTCGATGTCGGCTGTATTTTTATCAGGATTATCTAAATATTCACAGCCTAGTAAGGCAACCGCTAATTCTTTGTCATCTGTTTTGAGAGAGGCGTTTGCTAACTGATTAGTCAGCCAAGTGTCTAGTGTTAGGAAATCAGGAAAAGTCTCTACTTTAGTTAATTCTTTTTTGGCTCGTCTTAGCACGAAATATTTTTTAAACGTAGAGATAGGATTATTCGAAATGGTTTTCGCTTGAGCAATGGCGATGGCTTCTTCAATTTGAAAAAGCTGGGCAATGAAGGTGTCTAATACCATGCCGCAATTAATTAATAACTCGCTAGTCTCAATAGCATTTAGGGCGGAATGCCCGCTGCGATAGGCTAATAATTGCTCGTGCCAATCGGCATTATGCTGTTTTAACATATCTAAAAAGGCGAGATCTAGATGATTTAATCCCGTTGGATTAAACAAGTCTGGGTAGTTGAAACCATGTAATTGCAATGTAGTAGTCATGTTGTTATGTTATATGAAATCGACTGAAAAGTGCTGAAAATTATACGCGTTTCCGGGTCATCAAATCCAACTCTTTCCGCTTATCCTTCCTTGAGGCTTCATTCTCGCTAAGAGAGGCTGTCTTCCCACTTGAGGCTGTCATCCCCCTAAGAGACTGTTATTACGCTCACTACTGTCATTGTAAGCTACTACTGTCATTCCCGCTTTCGCTGGAATGAC
>JBAQCP010000114.1:0-3482 GCA_049294295.1 Gammaproteobacteria bacterium
CCCGGCAAAGATTTGCCGGGCTACACTACTCGCAATGACGGCAACTCATCCCCTCTAATCTGCTACCTTGACAGCCAGGGTTGCCAATCATAACATATATTATATACACATGTTATGGCTTAATAAATATGCTGACACAACCAATACCCGCACTGACTCTTTTATGGGCCGGCATGATACTCGGCATCTCATTTCTAGAAAGCTGGGTCAAATTTCGTGCACCTAGTCTTAGCAAAGCAGTTGGGCTAGATGTTGGACGCACTGTTTTTAATTTTTTTCATAAAGCACAATGTATTTTATTGTCGGGTCTTATACTGATAGGCATGTTGATGACATTGACACTCGTCAATTGGCTGATGCTTGGAATGCTAACGGCTGTTTTTATTCTCCAGCTCACTTGGCCATTCCCCATACTAAGTCAGCACGTCACCATGATCTTAGCAGGGAAGAAACCACCTCACTCACAGGCTCATGTGCTATATGGAATACTTGAAGTAGCCAAATTTTTAATACTCATCGGTTTTAGTGTATTGAGTTAAATCGACAAAAAGAAATTTATATGGCATTATTTTTGCACCCACCTATGCAAGCAAGCTAATACCACATGAATAACATTCAAAAAAAGCGCTTATATTACTTTAGTATGCTACTAGTTGGGTTAGGCATCAGTGTGGCGCTTATTCTGTATGCGCTTAAACAAAATATTAATGTCTTTGTTACACCGACTGAATTAGCGGAGCAGCCTATCCCCACCCATTATCACTTGCGCCTGGGCGGACTAGTAAAGCCCAAGAGCATTCAACGAGACCCCGAAAATTTAAATGTACACTTTATTGTGACTGATAATAGCCACGATGTTCATGTTCTTTATCAGGGCATATTGCCTGATTTATTTCGAGAAGGAACAGGCGTCATTGCTGAAGGGTATCTGAATAACGATGGAACATTTACGGCAAATCAAGTATTAGCCAAGCATGATGAAAACTACATGCCAAAAAATGTTTACAAGGCTATCCGAGAAAAAGCATCATGATCGCATTGTTTGGTGAAATAACGTTAAGCCTTGCCTTAGTCTTTGCCTTTCTGCAAGGCTTGCTGCCTTTGTGGGGATATTATCGGAAGAGCCCTTATTTACTAGCCGTTGCACGCCCAGCTGCACTTGCTCAATGCATATTACTACTCATCTCCTTTGGCTTACTAACCACTGCTTTTACGATTAGCGATTTTTCGATTGCGTATGTCGCTGCTAATTCACACCCCCATCTACCACTGATGTATAAGTTAACCGCTACTTGGGGTGGGCATGAAGGATCTATTTTATTATGGGTAGTGATGCTCAGCTTGTGGAGTACGGTCTTTGCTTTTGTTCAAAAAGATAAATTAAATCTAGCAGTGACTCTTGGTATTTTAGGCAGTCTTAGCTTTGCATTTTTAGGATTTATATTATTAACCTCTAATCCTTTTTTGCAGGCAACAGAGATATTAAGTGGAAATGATCTTAATCCATTATTGCAAGATCCTGGCTTTGTTATTCATCCTCCTATGCTATATGCAGGTTATGTTGGTTTCTCTGTTGCGTTTGCTATGACATTAGGCGCACTGCTATGCGCGAAATTAGATGCTCACTGGGCAAAACTCACCAGATGCTTTGCACTAGCGGCTTGGTGCTTTCTTACCTTAGGCATCATGTTAGGAAGTTGGTGGGCTTATCGTGTATTAGGTTGGGGTGGTTTTTGGTTTTGGGATCCGGTGGAAAATGCATCTTTACTACCGTGGCTTTCTGGAACAGCACTCATTCATATTTTAATATTGGTTGAAAAACGGAATACAGCTAAAGGCTGGGCTGCCTCTCTTGCGATGACTTGTTTTGCCTTAAGCTTGTTAGGTACATTCTTAGTACGATCAGGGGTGCTTATCTCCGTACATACGTTTGCAAATGACCCGAAACGCGGTATTTACCTTTTGGTCTTGCTCGCTATGTTAGTCACCACTGCCTTAGTCATTTATTTAATACAGTTACCAAAAATACTAAGCTTAAAGCTGGATCCCGCGCCTTCGCACGGGACGACAAATGGTTTATTATCTCGGAATCTTAGTTTGCTATTAAATAGCGGATTATTATTTGTCGCGATGTTAACTATTTTGTTAGGCACGCTATACCCGCTTATTTTAGACGCCCTACATCTCGGCGTTATTTCCGTCGGTGCACCCTATTTCAATACCGTGATGACGCCACTTGTTTTTATCATCATGGCGGCCATGGGTTTTGCTTCTTTTAGCCGCTGGCAGCCACCCAAGTTTAAACTTCGTTGGCCGCAAATAAGAAATAAACTATTACTAAGCGTCTGTCTTGCGCTGGCATTTATTTTATATTTTACGCATACAGTAGAAATGACGGCCCTCCTGACATTAACGCTGAGCTGCTGGATAATACTTAGTATTTTTCCAAACTGGCGCTTATTGCCTGCTATGTCATGCGCGCACTTAGGGTTTGCCATTTTGATTATCGGCATCATGCTCTCTAGCCTGCTTAGTCAAGAAACTGAACTACGCATGCAACCAGGAGAAGCTGCCGATGTTGGACCTTACAAATTCTTTTTTGTCGATGCTAAAGAAATTCAAGGTAGTAATTTTCGCGGCATTCAAGCAGATTTTGATGTATTAAAATCGACAAAACATATTACGCACCTCTACCCAGAAAAACGCATCTATACCGTGAGAGATACCGTGATGAGTAAAGTTGATATTCATCCTGGGTTATTTCGCGATCTTTACATCGCGCTGGGTGAACCATTAGCGGGTGAATATTGGTCAGTCAGAATTTACTACAAACCTTTTATTCGTTGGATTTGGTTTGGTGGTTTATTAATGATCGTTGGCGGATTGATCACCATAGGTAAAAAAATATGCCGTACCCGTTAAACAAAAGTATCCCATTTATTATTCTATTTAGTTTATTAGGCTTGTTAGGCTATGAATTATTTTATGCAAAACCACACCAATTACCGTCAGCCTTGATCGGCGAGCCCGTTCCACATTTTGAACTGCCTAATTTATTAACGTCAGAACGATTCTCAGAAAATGCATTACAAGGAAAAGTCAGCTTAATTAATATCTGGGCAACGTGGTGTTATGCTTGCGCACTTGAACATCCGACGTTGATGAAAATTAGCCGTGAATATCATATTCCAATTTATAGCATTGATTATAAAGATGATAATCATGCAGCTAGGTTGTGGTTGCATGAGCATGGCAATCCATATGTTGCCATCGGTGATGATCATACCGGTGATGTTGGCATTGATTTTGGTGTTTATGGAACGCCTGAAACATTTGTGGTGAATAAGCAGGGGAATATTGTTTATAGGCATGTTGGGGCGATTGATCAAAAAACGTGGGATGAGGTGTTGTATCCGTTGGTTTTGAAATATCAGGGGATGGCATGAGCACTTATGTCATCCCGAGCGTAGCGAGGGATCTCC
>JBAQCP010000115.1:0-4069 GCA_049294295.1 Gammaproteobacteria bacterium
ACACAAAAGATCCCGCATTGCATGCGGGCTACGCCTCTATGTTCACAGCTTATTAAAAACTAAATTTGCTACTTGAGGCTCGAGGGTTGGTTTGAGTGTATTCAGTAGCCGCTGATAAGGTGGGAGGGGCTCCATAGAGCATACGATGCCTGGCACGGCTATCTCTTTTTGCTTTTGCTTCGGTTGAATAGTCTTGTGGATAATTATTAGCTGTGACTACTATAGCCTCCTTTAATTCCTCAGCATTTTTTTGACCGCGGGTCGTTTGTTGAAAGAAAAGTGGCATAATATTACCTTATTTAATCATATATTTTGTAATTGTGTGGATTATAAGCAGCTTTTACGGTCTAATCAAGTTCGTAGCCTGTTCATCTTCTTTTTGTTTCTCAGGCTTTGATGATGGTATTGATCCATAGTTTTTTCGCCCACTTTTAGGTTTAAATAATAGATTTGAGTCAAAACATATGCAATTTATATCGTTTAATCAATTCATATGTGATTTTCCCATATTAAACAATTATAAATCCTAGTCTTCCCGCTTTCCCCCCACCCAAAAACCACTTATAATCCTAGCCATTTCTCCACTCCAAAAAAGGTAAGTCTCTAATGATGGAACAATTGCTAAACTTTTTAATACCCAGTGCTCACGCCGATATGGCAGCTCTTCCTGGTACAGCTACCCAGCCAGGTGGTGGTCTTTCTTTTGTCATGATGTTCGTTATTTTTTTCGTGTTTATTTATTTTGCAATTTGGCGTCCACAAAATAAACGCGCAAAAGAACAACGCAATTTATTAGACTCCCTCGCTAAAGGTGATGAAATCATGACAGCCGGCGGTATATACGGTCGTATCAATAAAATTACCGATCAAAACGTCAGCGTCACCATTGCTACCAATGTTGATATCATGATGCAAAAATCGTCGGTAGTCAGTGTGCTCCCAAAAGGCACGCTAAAATCAATGGAATAAATGAGTTAACAGGCATTTTCGTAGAAAGCGTAAATGCCTTTGCTCTGGTAAATGGGATGTAATCTACATGGCAGCTATAATGAATCGGTTTCCAATCTGGAAATATCTGTTAGTCGTTGTTGTTTTAATCGCTGCATTTATTTATGCCGCACCTAATCTTTACCCTTCTTTACCCGCTGTCCAAATCATGGGAGCGAATACCGCTATCGTGGATGCACAAACATTAGAAACGGCAACCAATGCGTTAACTAGTGCAGGCATTAATGCTCAAGATGCACAGATACAAGATCAAACGTTGTTATTTCGTTTTAAATCGACTGACGTGCAATTAAAAGCAAAAGAAGTGATTCAGCAAACATTAGGCGATAATTATTTAGTCGCATTGAATCTTGCCAATACCACGCCTGCCTGGCTGAAATCATTTGGTGCCACACCAATGAAGTTAGGTCTTGATTTGCAAGGTGGTGTGCATTTTTTATTACAAGTTGATGTTGATTCCGTGATGACACAACGTGTGGAAGGTGATTTGCGAAACATCGGCCAATCATTACGCGATGAACGTATTCGTTATTCTGGTATTACTCGTAAAGCTGACAATCAAGTGGCGATTCAATTCCGTAGTGAAGAAGCACGAGATGCAGCTTATAGCTTTGTGATTCGTCGTTACAATGAGTTTGATTGGGTAAAACAAGGCAGTGGCGATCAGTTTTCATTAGATGGTTCATTGTTACCAGCATCATTATTCCAAGCAAAACATGAAACGCTAGAACAAGCGATGAATACCCTGCGTAATCGTGTGAATGAACTCGGTGTATCTGAAGCGATTGTGCAACAGCAAGGTGACAGCCGTGTCTCGGTTGATTTGCCCGGTATCCAAGATACCGCTGAAGCAAAAAACATCTTAGGAAAAACCGCGACCCTAGAGTTTCATATGGTCGATGTTGAGCATGATGCAAATCTTGCAGCCAGTGGTGGGTTAACAGCAACGGACTCAAGAATTTATACTTATCAAACCCATCCTATTCTTTTGAAAAACCAAACCATCTTACGCGGTTCTTCTATTGTTTCTGCGTCCTCAGGTTTTGGTGAAGATGGCAGACCAAATGTATCTGTTCGTTTAGGTGGTCCAGGTGAAAGCTTATTTTCGAAGACGACCGCAGAAAATATCGGTAAGCCAATGGCTGTTGTCTACGTTGAAGTGAAATCCGTTCCCAAGATGGAAAATGGTAAACAAACCATCGATTACCAAACGGAAAGACGCATTATCAGTGTTGCAACTATCCAAAGTGCATTAGGCAGTAATTTCCAAATTACGGGATTAAATGGCCCCAATGAAGCGCGAAACCTTGCTTTATTGCTACGTGCTGGTGCATTACCTGCGCCTGTAACCATCATCGAAGAGCGTCAAGTTGGTCCAAGTTTAGGCCAGCAAAATATCCATATGGGTATGATGTCTGTTGCAGTTGGTATGGGGTTAGTCGTGATCTTTATGGCTTTGTACTACGGTGTGATGGGTATTATTGCTGATATTGCATTGGTCATGAATTTGGTATTGGTTGTTGCACTCTTATCGTTATTAGGTGCAACGCTTACGTTGCCTGGTATTGCAGGTATCGTCTTAACTGTTGCGTTAGCCGTCGATGCGAATGTTTTAATCTTTGAACGTATTCGTGAAGAAATGCGTCGTGGCCTGGGACTGCAAGCAAGTATCTATGCCGGTTACGACCGAGCCTTCATTACCATTCTCGATGCTAATCTTACCAGTTTGATCGTCACCATGATTTTATTTAGCATGGGATCAGGTGTGATTAAAGGGTTTGCGATTACCTTAACCATCGGTATTTTAACCTCGATGTTTACCGCGATTACAGGAACGCGTGCTTTAGTGAATCTTATCTACGGCCGTAAAAATACTAAACGCATTTCAATCGGAATCTAACACATGGAATTTTTTAAACATAATACCGCAATTGATTTTATGGCCCAGCGTAAATGGGCCGCTGCACTGTCTATTGTTTTATTTGCACTATCTTTATTAGCGGTGGCTTTTCATGGTTTAAATTGGGGTTTAGATTTTACGGGTGGTACGCAAGTACAGGTTAGTTACCCAACTGAAGCTAATTTATCAGATATCCGTGAACGGTTAGAAAAAGCAGGTTTTCATGAAGCAGTCGTCATTAGCTTTGGTACCTCTAAAGATGTGTTAATTAGTTTAGTGCCTAAAGACAAAGCAACGGCTTTGCTTGATCAAAAAGCACAAGCTGATATGGTGCAGCAAGTATTAGGTGCTTTACCGGGTGCGAAGTTAGAACAAGTCAGTTACATCGGTCCACAAGTGGGTGGTGAGATGGCAAGCAAAGGCTTTATTGCGATTGCCTTAGCGCTGCTGGGTACCATGGTTTATATTGCATTACGTTTTGATTTTCGTTTTGCAGTTGGTTCGACTGTTGCATTGATTCATGATCCAGTGATTATTTTGGGCGTGTTTTCTTTTATGCATGTAGAATTTAATTTAATTGCGTTAGCTGCTATCTTAACCGTCATTGGTTACTCACTTAACGATACGATTGTTATTTTTGACCGTGTGCGAGAAAACTTCCGTAAATTCCGTAAAGCAGATACAATGGAAGTCATGAATCAATCGATTAATCAAACCTTGTCTCGTACGATTATGACGTCTGTTTTAGCGTTAACCGTGGTATTGGCTCTGTTCTTCTTGGGCGGTAGTTTGTTGTATGGTTTCTCGTTAGCATTGATTATCGGTATTGTGGTGGGTACGTATTCTTCTATTTATGTAGCAAGTTCGTTGACGTTGGTACTAGGATTGAATCGCAATCATTTAGTGCCTCAGCCTAAAGATGCAGACGAGAGGCCATAAGCCGTTGCTGTCATTGCTACTCTGTCATTCCCGCGCAGGTGCACTAGTGTCCGGTTAATCAAAATTCCTCGTTGTCCCGCGCGAAGGCGCGGGATCCAGGACAGGGGTGAGTCAATCAGATGGCTTGAGATTAAGCAAAAAAACTTTTTTGAAATATTTTTTACAACATTACGATGTTGCGTGCTCTGGATCCAGCGCCTTCACGCGGGACGACGAGGAATT
>JBAQCP010000116.1:0-4307 GCA_049294295.1 Gammaproteobacteria bacterium
TTATGGATGGGTTCCCGCCTGCGCGGGAATGACGGTAACTCAAGAATCTACTTCTCTGCTAACATCACCCACGTCTCAACTACCGTATCCGGATTCAAAGACATACACTGAATCCCTGCACCCATTAACCATTTCGCAAAATCTGGATGATCAGAAGGAGCCTGACCGCAGATACCAATATATTTATGCATATCTAAACAAGCCTCAATCGCTTGTTGTAAAAACATTTTTACTGCGTCATTACGTTCATCAAATAAATTAGCCACTAAGCTTGAATCTCTATCTAACCCTAACGTCAACTGCGTCAAATCATTAGACCCGATTGAAAAACCATCGACATGTTTTAAAAATTCTCTCGCTAGCAACACATTGGAAGGAATTTCACACATCATATAAATCTTTAAACCATTTTTACCGCGCTTTAAACCACTATTTTCAATGATCGCTAATACTTCTTTTAATTCTTTCACCGTTCTAACAAAAGGTACCATCAACTGAGCATTCGTTAAGCCCATGTCTTCACGAACACGCTTAAAGGCTTTACACTCTAGCTCAAAACATGCTTGAAATTTATCATCGTGATAACGTGACGCACCACGGAAACCTATCATGGGGTTTTCTTCTTTCGGTTCGTATAACTCACCACCCAATAAATTAGCATATTCATTTGATTTAAAATCAGAGAACCGGAAAATAACTTCCTTAGGATAAAAAGCGGCTGCAATCATCGAAATCCCTTCACGCATACGCTCGACATAATATTCCACTGGGTTTTTATAGGCCGACGTTTTTTTCAGCATTTGTTGCTGCAAGCGTTTAGGTAAGGTTGCAAAATTTAAGGCAGCATTTGGGTGTATACCAATCATATTGCCAATAATAAATTCTAAACGGGCCAGGCCCACACCATTGTTTGGTAAAAATTGGGTAGAGAATGCTTTTTCTGGATTGCCCATATTGATGCAAATTCTAACATCGATAGGCGGCATATCTTTGACAGAAACCTTCTTCACATGGAAAGGCAGCTTGCCGTCATAAACATAACCAATATCACCCTCTGCACAAGAAACGGTAACCGGTTTATTTGCCTTAATAACCTGGGTTGCATTTACACATCCAACGACCGCCGGAATGCCTAGCTCTCTAGCAATAATCGCTGCATGGCAAGTTCGACCACCGCGATTGGTGACAATAGCGGAAGCAATTTTCATCACCGGCTCCCAATCTGGATCGGTCATATCAGTCACTAATACATCACCAGGCTGCACCAAATGCATTTTACGATGATCGGTAATCACCCTTGCAATACCTGCCCCAATACGCTGGCCAACGCTTTGACCCTTGGTTAATAGGTTGGAACGTTTAATTAAAGAATAATGCTCAATAGCATGATTTTCATCGACATGGCCTTTGACTGTTTCAGGACGTGCTTGAATAATATAGAGCTTGCCATCTATGCCATCTTTCGCCCATTCAATATCCATTGCGCAGCCGTAATGCTGCTCAATTAATAGTGCTTGGTAGGCAAGTGATTCCACATCATGATCGTTTAAGCAAAAACGTTCGCGCTCTGCTAAAGGAACTTTGACTGTTTTGATCGATTTTTTTGCCTGTTTTGCATTGGCATAAATCATTTTAATCGCTTTTTCGCCTAGCTTACGCTGTAAGATCGCAAATTTTCCTTCTTGAAGGTTAGGCTTATACACAACAAATTCATCAGGATTAACCTGGCCTTGAACAATCGCCTCGCCTAGCCCATAAGAACCGGTGATTAGAATGACTTTATCAAAACCAGATTCTGTATCTAGGGTAAAAATAATGCCGCTAGCGCCTTTGTCACTACGCACCATGGGTTGCAAGCCAACGGAGATACTCACTTGATCATGCTCAAAGCCGTGGTTATAGCGATAAGATATAGCTCTACTGGTAAACAATGATGCAAATACATGTTTAATAGCATCTAAAACGTTATTCAATCCCTTAATATTTAAATACGTTTCTTGAGCACCTGCAAAGGAAGCACCAGATAAATCTTCAGTCGTCGCTGAGGAGCGAACGGCAATGGCCGTTTTTCGCATTTTTGTATAGGCCGTCGCGACTTCTTTTTTAAACTCTTTGGAAAAAGGCGCATTTAAAATCCATCGCCGAATTTGAGCGCTTGTTTTGTGCAAGGCATCGACCTTGGTAATTTTTAATTTAGCTAGGGCGTCATTAATTCTATCATTCAGCTCATTTTGCTCGAGGAATTCTTTATAGGCTTCAACAGTGGTGGCGTAGCCATTTGGGACTTTTATCCCTATACGGGTCAAATTTTGAATCATCTCACCTGTGGATGCATTTTTTCCGCCAACTATATTAGTACTACCTAGATCAACCTGATTAAGACTAACTAAATACTTCATTGGCCTGCACCTTTATCATCCTGATTACTATGTAGTAACACAAAATGCCCTTTCCTAGCAATGCTACATAATGACTTCGATGTCGAGATACATTACTATTTAGGCAAGAACAAGAAGGTCATAACGATGAAGATAAAAACGCCTTACATTGCCAAACCTGTTAATCCAGATGGGATCGTTAGCTATACGCCTGAAGAAAACCATATTTGGCAGCAATTAATCACCAGACAATTGCCCTTAATTCGACATCGAGCCTGCCCTCAGTATGTGCAGGGGCTGGACAAGTTGAATTTTCCTCATGATAAAGTACCTCAGTCAAAAGATATTTCTGTTGTATTGCGGGATACGACTGGGTGGGCATTGGAACCCGTTCCTGCCCTGATACCCGATGACTATTTTTTCCAGTTGTTAGCGAATCGCAAATTTCCGGCAGCTACCTTTATTAGAAGCCAGGACGAACTAGACTATTTGCAAGAGCCCGATATTTTTCATGAAACCTTTGGTCATTGTCCTTTATTAACAAACCAAGCCATTGCCGATTTCACGCATACCTATGGCAAATTGGGATTAAATGCTTGCGCAGAAGATAGAGAAATGCTCGTTAGACTTTACTGGTTTACCATTGAATTTGGGTTAATGAAAACTGCGCAGGGTTTGCGTTCTTATGGTGCTGGGATTTTGTCTTCATTTGGAGAATCATCCTATAGCTTAGAAAGCCCCTTACCTGAACGTCGGCCATTTGATATTCTTGAGGTGCTGCGTACACCTTACCGTATAGATATTATGCAGCCTATTTACTTTGTCATTGATAGTTTTGATACGTTGTTTGAATTGGTTGAAATTGATTTAATTAGTTTGATTCATAAAGCACGTACACTCGGCATGTATGCACCCGTTTTTGAACCCATTAGGAATTAATATGCTTAAATTATCTGAGAATGAAATTAACGAAGCACTAGAAAACTTGAATGATTGGCAATTAAGTGCTGATAAAAAATCAGTTAGTAAACCATTTAAATTTACAGATTTTTATCACACGATGGCATTTGTTAATGCGGTGGCTTGGATTGCAAATCAAGAAGATCATCATCCTGATATGGAAGTGGGGTATAACTATTGTCATATCAAGTTTACGACTCATTCAGCAGATGGGTTAACGGTGAATGATTTTAGTTGTGCGATGCAGGTGGATCTGTTGGGAATATAAAAGAGGATCATATGAATTTACTAGACGAAATGTCTTTAAATGATGCAATTACCCTCTATTATGAAAAATTAAATGCACTGAAAAAAGGTGATATCCAGCATTTAATTTTATTAAGAAGAAAATACCCGGATTTATTTAATAAAGAAAAAGAAGCTCAAATACTAGATGTTATTCAATATGCAAAAGACTTTCAAACCACGCAGCGTTATAAAGAATTAAAGCGTCAAGATATTCGCAAGCGGCTGTCTATTATCAAGGATGATACCGCCCCTAAAAATTAGTGTAGCTTAAGGATAAGCGTATGCTGTCTCGTTTCTTTATTTCAACAACGGCTCTCATGCATAAACCTCTCCATAAAAATAAATTGGCGGTAAATATTCAACATGCAAAACTTTTTGGTTTATTTCATTCTGCTTATAGAACTAATGCAAAATATGGGAATGGAAGTACAGCGGATGCTGTTAGGCATGAAATGGCGACAGGAGAATTATTATCTTCACATAGTCATTTGGAAAAAGCTATTACGATGAGGGATAAGCTTTCTTTATTGATAGGTAGTGGAGAGCTGCATAATGAAGAAAGAAATTTGGCTAAATTTATTCGGGATGATTTGCAACGTGCGTTGACTGAGCAGAGTTGGGATAAGGTGTTGGTGGGGAGAAAGAAGCTTTAGAGGTGTAGCCCGCATGCAATGCGGGGCT
>JBAQCP010000117.1:0-9988 GCA_049294295.1 Gammaproteobacteria bacterium
CCATTTCAAACATACAGCAGAAGTATCGTTATAAATGGATTCCAGCTTTCGCGGGAATGACAGTAGCAGTTCTTAATGACAGCAGTAGCTCCACCCAAACGACGCTGCTAAAAATACTTAGACAACATCAAAAGGAATTAACATGTTAATGAATAACATCCTAGGCGCCATCGGTAACACCCCTATTGTCAAAATCAATCATGTCGGCCGAGAACTCGCCTGCGATCTATACGGCAAATGCGAATACTTCAACGCAGGCGGATCGATCAAAGATCGCATCGCCCTACACATGGTAGAAGAAGCTGAGAAAGCAGGCATCATCAAGCCTGGTGACACGCTGATTGAAGCAACCTCTGGCAACACAGGCATTGGATTTGCTTTAGTTGGTGCAGTAAAAGGCTATAAGATCATCATCACCATGCCAGAAAAAATGAGCCGTGAAAAAGAAGTGGTCCTTGAAGCATTAGGTGCCAAAATTTATCGTACTCCTACCGCTGCAAAATGGGATGATCCAGACAGCCACATTTCACTCGCCAAAAAATTACAAAAAGAAATCCCAAACTCGCACATCCTGGATCAATATTCAAACCCCGCAAATCCTGATGCACACTTCCAACACACGGCTCAAGAAATCTTAGACACCATGGGTAGGGATCTTGCCATGGTCGTCATGGGTGTAGGCACAGGCGGCACGATTACAGGTGTTGCAAAACGCTTAAAGGAAGCAAACCCTAATATCAAAATTATCGGTGCAGATCCTTTTGGCTCTATTCTAGGTGGCGGTACTGATATCACGCCTTATCTCGTAGAAGGCATCGGTTACGACTTTATCCCAGACGTATTAGACAACAGCATCATTGACCAATATATCAAAGTAAACGACGAAAACTCCTTCATCACCGCAAGACGTTTAATTCGCGAAGAAGGTTTATTAGTTGGCGGCTCTTCAGGTACCGCTGTATGGGCTGCATTACAAGCAGCTAAGCAATTAAAGAAAGGCCAAAAATGTTTAGTACTGTTGCCAGATAGCATACGCAACTACTTATCCAAATTTGTTGATGATCGCTGGATGAAAGAAAATGGTTTTGCGCATGCCCTAGAAAAAAGTGAGGTATAAACATGAAAAAGGATACTCACGATATCGCCACACGAGCCATACATGCAGGACAAACACCTGATCCTAGCACTGGCGCTATCATGACACCTATTTACGCGACCTCAACGTATGTGCAAAAAAGCCCAGGCGTCCACCAAGGTTACGAATATTCTCGTACCAAGAATCCTACTCGATGTGCCTATGAAGCCTGCGTTGCCGATCTTGAGTCTGGCACGCATGGCTTTGCCTTTGCATCGGGAATGGCCGCTATTGCGACTATATTAGATCTCTTAAAGCCTAACGATCACGTTGTTATTTGCGATGATGTTTACGGCGGCACCTTTAGAATTTTTGAACGTGTCAGAAAAATCTCTGCAGGATTGCAAACAACCTTCGTTGATATGACCAATCCTGACAATATTGAAAAAGCCATTCGTCCAGAAACGAAAATGATTTGGATAGAAACACCAACCAACCCCATGCTAAAAATCATGGACCTTACCCGCATTGCAGCCATTGCTAAAAAACATCATTGCTTGTCTGTCGTGGACAATACTTTTGCGACGCCGATTATTCAGCGGCCATTAGAGTGTGGCATCGATATTGTCATGCACTCCGCCACCAAATACTTAAATGGTCACTCAGATATGATAGGCGGTGTGGTGGTGGTTAATAATAACGACTTAGCAGAACAACTAGGTTTCTTACAAAATGCGATCGGCGCCATCGCGGGTCCATTTGATAGCTTCTTAGCGTTAAGAGGGTTAAAAACCTTAGCTGTGCGCATGGAAAGACATTGTGAAAATGCTGCCGCAGTCGCAGAATGGTTAACCACCCATCCTAACGTAAAAAAAGTCATTTACCCCGGCCTCACCAATCACCCGCAGCACCTCCTCGCGAAAAAACAAATGCGTTATTTTGGTGGCATGATTTCTGTTGAATTAGATGCAACTAAAGAACAAACGCTACGCATGCTGGAAAAATGCAAAATATTTGCATTAGCGGAAAGTTTAGGTGGTGTGGAAAGTTTAATTGAACATCCAAGCATTATGACCCACGCCAGCGTGCCGGTTGAAAAACGTTTGGAGCTGGGTATTTCTGATAGCTTAATTCGTTTGTCTGTTGGGATTGAGGCATTAGATGACTTGAAAAAAGACTTAGATCAAGCACTGGTTTGGTAAATTGGATCCTCATTATCCCCACACAAGTGGGAATAATGGGGGTAAATGCTTGTAATAACAGCAGTATTATCTGCTAATATAAAACCCAAATTTAAGATTATGTTCATATTCCTCCTCTATACTAAATAAACACAAGAGAGGAGTACTCGACGATGACAGCTGGTGAAAATAAAAAAAATATCAAAACCATGCCACAAACTAACGTGAATGCATCCCAAGGTTTTTTTGGGAATAACCTCCAGTTAGATAATGCTAAAACTGAACTTCTTGAAATGATCAAGGCATTACAACCAGCCTTTAGTCGTCCATCAAAGACACTGCAAGCTGTGTTTGATATTGCCAATGGCATACCTCGAAATTTATCACTCCACGATCGCCTAAGAGATATACAATACTGTGCATCTCGTCACTTACCTTCTGCAAGCGGTAGTGAGCAAAATGTGCTCGGTATTTTGTCCACCTATAAGCCTAACCAATTTAGGTCTATACAACCCATAATAGCTGGCCTGCAACAAGCCAAAAATGTACAAGAAAGTCGTTTTGGCAACCTAAGCAACTTCGTAAAAACATTCTTAGGAAGATAAATGTAGCCCGGGTTCCTGCGGGAACCCGGGGCTCTTCCTTCTCAAAAGAAAAACCCCTTAACTTCCCATTTGCCATCTTATGGCGCCTTCTCTATACTGCCTTTTCTTTTAACAAAGCGCAGTGCCAGGCAATGTCCCATATTCCCCTGAAAAAAAAGATACAGAACGAAGCCTATACTATAGTCAGCTGGCAATTAGCCGGTGTGCTTTTATTGGCCACGCTTGCCTTGGCTTTTAATGGCCTGATTAGCGGTTATTCGGTATTAGCCGGCGGCTTGTGTTATGGCCTACCCAACTTATTTTTTGTCTGGCGCGTTTTTCGCTACGCGGGTGCACAACAAATGAACCAATTTATGGCCGCTTTTTTTATGGGCGAGGCATTTAAGTTGATTCTTAGCGGAATTTTATTTTTGCTTGTTGTGAAACACTTGCCAGTTAGTTTATTATCCGTTCTCGTCGGCTTCGTCGGCGCAATCATATCATTC
Source organism: Gammaproteobacteria bacterium (assembly GCA_049294295.1). GTDB lineage: Bacteria > Pseudomonadota > Gammaproteobacteria > DSM-16500 > DSM-16500 > Aquicella. The sequence goes on from JBAQCP010000117.1 coordinate 3,347, forward strand.
TGGATCGTGTGCATGTGGCACTTTTCGAAAAAGAAAGGAGCAGGTAAATGAGTGAAACCAGTGTTATAACGCCTGGTCAATATATACAACACCATCTTGAGCATTTAACGCTCAATTTGAAAACGTTTACTATTGGTGGTAACGATGGCGGTTTCTGGACCTTAAATTTAGACACACTCATTATTTCTATGCTGCTGGGTTTGATTATTTTTGGCGGTATGCGCCTTGTCGCAAATGGCTTAACAGAGATTCCTGGTAAATTACAAAACATCGTTGAAATCATCCTCGAATTTGTAAATAACGCCGTGCATGAAATTTTTCATCATAAAAGTACATTTATCCCCTCATTAGCACTCACCATCTTCTTATGGGTGTTTGCCATGAATGCCATGGACTTATTGCCAGTTGATCTCATTCCTAAATTTGTAGGTTTGTTTGGCATTGAACACTTCAAATCAGTCCCAACGGCTGATCCAAATGCTACCTTTGCGATGTCTATCACTGTGTTTATGTTGATTATTATCTTCAACTTACGCGCTAAAAAGCATCGCTTAATCAAAGAAATGCTAACGTTCCCATTTGGACCTTGGTTATTTCCAATTAATATAGCCTTCCGTGTTGTTGAAGAATGTGTCAAACCACTTTCCTTAGCACTGCGGTTATTCGGTAATATGTTTGCCGGTGAGTTAATTTTTATTCTGATCGCTTTAATGCCTTGGTGGTTACAATGGCCTCCTGGCGCAGTATGGGCTGTATTCCATATTTTAGTGATCACATTACAAGCGTTCTTGTTCATGATGTTGACAATTATTTATCTCAGCATGGCACACGACGCGCACTAACGAGTTCGTAAAAGTTTTGCACATTTTAATTTTAAATTGTTATCTGGAGGCTCCATGGAAATCGTAGGTATTATTGGTCAAGTACAAGGTTTTAGCGTATTAGCAGCAGGTTTATTAATCAGCTTAGCAGCGCTTGGTACAGGTATTGGCTTCGGTTTGTTAGGTGGTAAATTCTTAGAAGGCGTTGCACGTCAGCCAGAATTAGGTCCTATGTTAATGATGCGTATGTTTATTATGGCAGGTTTGGTAGATGCGTTCGCTGCTATCTCTATCGTAATGGGCTTATTGTTGTTCTTCGCTAGCAACCCATTCTTAGCAGCAGTCGTTGAAGCCGCAAAACCAGCTGTTGGTGCTTAATTAATCGTTAAGGCGAGGATGAACAATGGATATTAATGCCACAATAATCGGCCAATTTCTGACATTTGCCATTTTGGTGTGGTTCACCATGAAATATGTGTGGCCGCCTATTACCAAAACCATGCACGATCGTGAGAAAAAAATTGCGGCGGGTTTAGAGGCTGCGGAAAAAAGTAAGCGTGAATTGGAATTGGCTGAAAACAAAGCATTATCCATAATCCGTGAAGCTAAAACGCAAGCGACCCACATCATTGAGCATGCAAATGTGCAATCAACACATTTAATTGATGATGCAAAAGCGCATGCAAAGGTAGAAAGCCAACGCATTGTTGATATGGCTCAAGGTGAAATTGATAGAGAAGTGGCATCTGCGAAAGAAGCATTAAAATCGCAAGTGGCTAATCTCGCGATCGCAGGTGCTGAAAAAATCATTCGGCGTCACCTAGATGCAAAAACTCACGATGATTTATTAAATGAATTGGCAGCTGAGATCTAACCCATGGCAAATTTAGCAGGCATTGCAAGACCATACGCGCTCGCCGCATTTGAAAGCGCGCGTGAAAAGCAACAATTACCTGCCTGGAAAACTTTCCTGGCAGCGGCTTCTTATGCCGTCTTACAGCCTGCTGCTGCTAAATTGCTGGGTAATCCTGCGATCTCAACGCTTAAGCTGTCTGACTTATTCATTGAAGTGCTGACACCACTCTTAGATAACGAACGCAAAAATTTCTTGTTATTGCTTACCAAAAACAAGCGTTTAAATGCATTGCCCGCTATCTTGGAATTATTTAATACCTACTATGCCGCACTTGAAAAAGTCAGCACCGTACGTGTGGTGACAGCGATTGAAGTACAAAATGACTTCAAAGCTAAACTTATTAAAGCGTTATCTGCTCGTACTGAGAGTAACGTCACACTTGAGTGTGAAATTGATCCAGCTATTTTAGGCGGTGCTATTATTCATGTCGGTGACAGAGTAATCGATGGTTCCATCCGCGGGAAATTAACTCGCTTACTTGAATTTTCTTTAAGGTAATTATTATGACAGTCCAGTCACTTAGTCCAACAGAAATTAGTGAACTTCTAAAACAACGTATTGTAAACTTTGACTTAAAACCAGAAGTGCGTACTGAAGGTGAAATCATTGCCGTTAAAGATGGCGTTGTTACGCTTTATGGTTTAGATGATGCAATGCAAGGTGAAATGATTGAATTTGAAGGCCAGATATATGGCTTAGCGCTAAACTTGCAGCGTGATTCCGTCGGTGCAGTTGTCTTAGGTGGTACAGAGAGTTTATCTGAAGGACAAGTGGCTAAATGTACAGGCCGCATCTTAGAAGTACCTGTTGGTGAAGCGCTACTAGGGCGTGTTGTTAACGCACTAGGCGATCCAATTGATGGCAAAGGTGCCATTCAAGCTGAAGGCCGCTCTCCCGTTGAGAAAGTAGCACCGGGCGTTATTCATAGACACCCTGTTACGCAACCAATGCAATCTGGTATTAAAGCAATCGATGCAATGGTTCCAGTTGGCCGTGGTCAGCGTGAATTAATCATCGGCGATCGTCAAACCGGTAAAACCGCGATTGCGATCGATACTATCATCAACCAAAAAAATACCGGTGTTAAATGTGTATACGTAGCAATCGGCCAAAAAGCCTCTTCTATCGCGGCTGTTGTTCGTAAATTAGAAGAACACGATGCGTTAAAACACACCATCATTGTTGCAGCGACCGCATCAGATCCTGCCGCTATGCAATATATTGCAGCTTATGCTGGTTGCTCCATGGGTGAGTACTTCCGTGATAAAGGTGAAGATGCCTTAATCATTTATGATGACTTAACCAAGCATGCTTGGGCATATCGTCAAATTTCCTTGTTATTACGTCGCCCACCAGGTCGTGAAGCGTATCCTGGCGATATTTTCTACCTACATTCACGTCTCTTAGAGCGTGCTTCTCGCGTTAGCGCAGAATACGTAGAAAAAGTAACACATGGCAAAGTGACAGGCAAAACTGGTTCCTTAACCGCTTTACCTATCATTGAAACCCAAGCAGGTGACGTATCTGCATTCGTACCAACCAACGTTATCTCTATTACTGACGGTCAGATATTCTTAGAAACTGACTTATTTAATTCAGGTATTCGTCCTGCGATTAATGCGGGTCTTTCCGTATCTCGTGTGGGTGGTGCAGCGCAAACTAAAATTATCAAAAAATATGCTGGTAGCGTGCGTTTAGCATTAGCTCAATATCGTGAATTAGCTGCGTTCTCTCAGTTCTTATCTGATCTTGACGAAGCAACACGTAAGCAATTAGAACGTGGTCAACGTATTACTGAATTAATGAAACAAAAACAATTTATGCCATTATCCGTTTGCGAAGAAGCGATTATCTTGTTTGCAGCAGACCAAGGCTACTTGGATGATGTTCCATTAAATCGCATTGCTTCTTTCGAGCAAGAATTAAATAGCTACTTAAACACCAGCTATAAAGAATTTGCTGAACGTATTAACAAAACCGGCGAATTGAACGAAGAAGTCGTGAAAACATTACGTACTATCTTGGAAACATTCAAAGCTAATCAAGCGTGGGATTAAGAGGAAGATAACATGGCTAACGCCAAAGAAATTCGCCTCCAAATTAGCAGCGTCAAAAATACGCAGAAAATTACTAAGGCCATGGAAATGGTGGCCGCTAGTAAAATGCGTAAATCGCAGCAAAACATGCAGCGAGCTATTCCTTATGCGACGAAAATTTTGAATGTGATTAGCCATGTTGCAAGAAGCCACTCAGAATTTCATCACCCATTTATGGAAGTGCGTGATGTTAAACGAGTAGGCTATATTGTGGTGACAACCGATCGTGGTCTTTGCGGCGGCTTAAACAGCAACCTGTTAAAAGCAACGATCAAGTCTATAAAGCAGCATATCGATGCAGGCGTTGAAGTTGATTTATGCCTCATTGGTAGCAAAGGCATGAGTTTCTTTAAGCGTATGGGCGGCAATGTGATTGCTCATCAAAAAGACTTGGGCGATAACCCTAATGCAACCGATTTAATTGGCGTTGTGAAAGTCATGCTAGATGCTTACTTAAACAAAAGCATCGATGCCGTCTATCTATGCGCTAATCAATTCATTAGTACCATGCGTCAAAATCCGCATGTTCAACAAATGTTGCCGGTTACCCCATCGCCAGATGTTGAGTTACAACATCACTGGGATTATCTGTACGAGCCTGATAACGCGCCTGAATTATTAGGCACCTTATTAACTCGCTATATCGAATCTCAAGTATATCGCGGCGTGATTGAAAATATCGCCTGCGAACAAGCAGCTCGTATGCTTGCCATGAGAAGTGCAACTGACAATGCAGGTGATTTAATTTCCAGTTTGCAGTTAATTTACAATAAAGCACGTCAAGCAGCTATTACACGAGAATTATCAGAAATTGTCGCCGGTGCGTCGGTTATATAAAAAGAGGTTATTTAAATGAATCAGCAAGCAAGTCCAGGTAAAATTGTTGAAATTATTGGTGCGGTTGTCGACGTTGGTTTTCCAAAAGATAACGTTCCTAAAATTTACGATGCATTAATTGTAGACGGGATTAATCTCGTTCTTGAAGTACAACAACAAATCGGTGACGGTGTTGTGCGTACGATTGCAATGGGTACCACCGATGGCTTACGCCGCGGTATTGGTGTTAGCAATACAGGCAAGCCAATTACTGTCCCTGTTGGCAAGGCTACCCTCGGTCGCATTATGAACGTATTAGGCGAGCCAATTGACGAAGCGGGTCCTATTAATGCTGAGCAGCATAACCCTATTCATCGTCCAGCACCTAAGTTTGATGAATTAGCGCCTTCCCAAGAATTATTAGAAACCGGTATTAAAGTTATCGACTTAGTTTGTCCATTTGCTAAGGGTGGTAAAGTTGGTTTATTCGGTGGTGCGGGTGTTGGTAAAACCGTAAACATGTTAGAACTGATTCGTAACATTGCAGTAGAGCATAGCGGTTATTCCGTATTTACCGGTGTGGGTGAACGTACTCGTGAAGGTAATGACTTCTATCTAGAAATGAAAGAATCCAATGTACTTGATAAAGTAGCCTTAGTTTACGGTCAGATGAACGAGCCGCCAGGCTGCCGTTTACGCGTTGGCTTAACTGGCTTAACCATTGCGGAAGGTTTCCGTGATGAAGGTAAAGACGTCTTATTATTTGTTGATAACATTTTCCGTTACACGCTATCTGGTGTAGAAGTGTCAGCATTATTAGGCCGTATTCCATCTGCTGTTGGTTATCAACCAACCTTGGCTGAAGAAATGGGTGTATTACAAGAACGTATTACCTCCACGAAACATGGTTCTATTACCTCCGTACAAGCAGTATATGTACCTGCGGATGACTTAACTGACCCATCTCCAGCGACTACTTTTGCGCATTTAGACTCAACCGTTGTATTGTCACGTCAAATTGCAGAACTTGGTATTTACCCAGCAATCGATCCGTTGGATTCCACCAGCCGTCAATTAGATCCATTAGTGGTGGGTCTTGAACACTACGATGTCGCATTAGGTGTTCAACGTACATTACAACGTTATAAAGAATTGAAAGACATTATTGCGATCTTAGGTATGGATGAATTATCTGAAGAAGATAAACAAGTCGTTGGCCGCGCACGTCGTATTCAACGTTTCTTGTCTCAACCATTCTTCGTTGCTGAAGTCTTTACAGGTACACCAGGTCGTTACGTCTCTACCAAAGAAACCATCCGTGGCTTTAAAGGTATCTTGAGTGGTGAATACGATCATATCCCTGAACAAGCATTTTACATGGTTGGCACCATAGACGAAGCGATTGAAAAAGCTAAAACGTTAGTTTAAGAGGGCAGGCTATGAAAGCTCCTATGCTTCAGTTAGACATTGTTAGCGCTGAAAAACAAATTTTCTCCGGTGAAGTTGAGATGATCTTCGTCACCGGTGAAGAAGGTGAGCTAGGGATTGCCCCGGGCCACTCTCAGTTGTTAACCAGAATGAGACCGGGTCACGTCCGAGCAATCATGCCGAATAAAGAAGAAGAAATCTTTTATATTTCTGGCGGGATGTTAGAAGTGCAACCTTATATCACCACCGTATTAGCAGATACGGCTATTCGAGCAAGTGATATTGACGAAGCCGCAGCCATTGCAGCAAAAGAAAAAGCTGAAAAAGTATTAGCTGGCAAAATATCTGCGATTGATATGGCGAGAGCAACGACTGAGTTAGCAGAACTTGTTGCGCAAATTAGCACGGTGCAAAAGATTAAGAAACAGGCTCGTAGAAGTTAGGAAACGGATTATAACGGTGGCTCAAAGTAGCCACTGCCGTCGTTGCACTCACTGTCATTCCCGCGCAGGCGGGAACCCATCCCGAATATACAGCTGGTGTAAATTATGGATGGGTTCCCGCC
>JBAQCP010000118.1:0-9132 GCA_049294295.1 Gammaproteobacteria bacterium
CGTAATAACAATAGCGAGCAAATTTGAGCGACTCTAAATCATTGGAGAGGCGAGACCCCATGGCTATTAAAGATGTCTTAAAAGTTTCGCGTAAAACATTTTTCAATCCTAGTGGTTGGATAGATGCTGAAGCTATCAAAAATAACAATTCTGCTATTTTTACTGTCCTTAAAAATCTTTTTAGAAAAGATAAACCTGTCCGTGAAGAAACGTTTGAACAGGCCATGGAAAGAATGGGTGTCACAGAAGCAGAAGTGAATGGCATCGAAGTAAATTATCGCACGTATTCCCTTATTTTTTTAGTCTGTGGCTTCTTAGTATTTGGCTACTCTTTATATCTCCTGTTCTCACTTCATACATTTAGTGGTTGGTTATTAGCAACCGCGGCCATGGCTTTATTTTTTGCTCAAGCATTTCGTTATGATTTTTGGGCATTTCAAATTAAACAACGGAAGTTAGGTTGTACTTTTGCTGAATGGAAGCAATATAGACTGAAGGGGTAGACGTATGATTGACTTGTTTGGTATTGCTTCCAATGATCAGTCGCTGTTTTATTTAGGCAAAATATTTGGTCAGATGGGTGGTGTGCTTCCTGCTTCTGGAGGGATTGCCTCTATCAGTTTGTTAGGCACCATGTTTAAAACATTCAATAGTATTGTATTAGCTGTTGCTGCTTTAGTGGTGGTTTATACAATTGTGGTTGGCTTATTAGCAACAGCCCATGAAGGTGAATTTTTAGGTAAGAAGTTTCACGGTCTGTGGACACCTATTCGTGTGGTCCTTGGTATTGCTGCCTTAGTACCAACGGCAACAGGTTATTGTGCGCTGCAAATTATCATGATGTGGGTGATCGTGCAGGGTATTGGTGCCGCTGATACGGTGTGGACGACAGCATTAAAGTATGTGCAAGTAACAGGTTCTCCTTATGCGCAACCACAAGTGATCGATATTGGTGTCAAGGCAACGTTATCAACCGCTTTTCAAAGCTTGTCGTGTGCTGCCACTGCCGGTGTGACGGGTGTGAGTGTTCCTGGTGCCCCTGCGCGAGCTGGTTATTATTGCTCAAAAAATCAATGTACCGCTGCTGGTAATAGTGGTAATGCTTCTGTTGTTTCTAATCAGTGTGTCGGCGACACTTGCAAGATGACCTTTGGTCCTAATGGTGGTTGTGGCGAGCTAAGCTACTGTAATCCCGCAGGATCAGCATGTACCGGTACCAGTAGCGCTCCCACTAATAATATTCTTACCGCCGGTACTGCGCTTCCAGCTTCTGCCGCCGCTAGTAGTTTGGCTTGCACGGCATGTAAAGCACAGGCAACTGTTTTAACTGGGCAGCAAAATCCAACAACCGGGAATAATCTTCCAACGTCCACGTTCCCTGATAATAGTATTATTGGTACCTTAAATGCTATTGCAGTCAATTTTGCGAGAGCGGATGCGGATTATCAAACATTCTATTTTCAATCTAGTACTGATGCCAATAATGGCAGTAATGGTTGGGGCTGGATTACAGGTTATTGTACGGAAAATAATTTAGAGCCTTGCTGTAATCCACCGGTTAATACATTTAATATATTTAGCGTAGGAGGAGCGACTAACACTTGTAAGAGTAGGGCTGGTGAAAATGCATTTCCTCAACCTTATACTAATGCGAGTGTTCCAACCGATGCTAGCAGTGATGAGATTTCAAAAGTTATTCTACCTTTCTATATGAAAGATAAAACGGGCGGCATTAATTTCATAGATGCTAGCGTTAACACCTATGCTGCTGCGTTAACCGCTTCTATGATAGATCAAATTCAATCGACCACTTTAACTAGTGTTTATGCAGAAGCTGCTAGTGTCGGTTGGATTTTTGCGGGAGCTTACTACTATAATTTAGCTCAGCAAAACAATACCAACATGGATAGTGTGAATCCTCCTTTTCAAGCAGGGGGAGGAGGCCCTAGTAGTGGTGGGAGTGCGTTAGCAAATTATAGAAATAACTATATGGCAGCGAGCGACTTATTGACTAGTGTCAATTCAGTTACCTCATCTGGGGGAGCTAGTCCTGCACCACAGTTGGCTGCAATTGCTGGTTTGGCTAGTGGTACGAATAAAAGTATTTTGAATAACTTTATGCGCACTGTTACCGGATCAAGTGGCGGTGGGGTTGCTAAGGGAGAAATGGCGACAGATCCATTAGTTAGTATTCAAAGTCTAGGTAAGGGATTATTAATCACTATTTTCGTCATGTTTCCTATCGTTCTGACGCTAGAAATACTTGTTGGTGTGGCTTCTATGTTTGCCTCTACTACGGTGTTGGGTACTGGTATGCCTCAAGGTATGACCTCATTGGTTATTATTATGTCAGCATTGGTGACACCGCTATTGCTAGGGTTTATGGCTGTGTTTATGGCGATAGGTGCGTTATTGGCAGTCTACACGCCGCTTATCCCCTATATTATTTTTATCACGGGTGTAATCGGGTGGTTTGGTTCAACCATAGAAGCAATGGTGGCTGCACCTTTAGTGGCATTGGGTATTTTGGCCCCAGGCGGCCAGCATGAAATTTTAGGTAAGGCAGAGCCTGCGTTAATGCTGATATTTGGTATTTTCTTGCGACCAACCTTAATGATCTTTGGTTTAATGGCGGGTATGTTGTTGGCGGTTGTTGCTGTTACCATCGTTAATGCAAGCTTCTCTTCGGTAATGTCATCTATTGTAGGCGGCAAAAGTGGCGGTCAGCCTGTTGATTTTCTATCGCTGATTTTCTTTATGGTGGCTTATGTTTCCCTCATTTTAGCGCTACTAAATAAATGTTTTGCCATGATTTATGTTATTCCTACGCGTACGATGCGTTGGATAGGTGGTCAAGGCGAAGATTATGGCGAAAGCGAAGCATTGGGCCAGGCGAAAGAGGGGATCGGTGCTGGTGCGAGTCATGCATCAGGTGCTGCTGCCGGTGCTGCTTCTGCTGGTAAAGGTGCACCTAAGAGTTTGGGTGAGCATAAAAAGGCTGAAGAAGAAAGAGATGATAAGGCGGCCGCTAAGGCGCAGGCAAAGGCAGCACCAGGGTCAGGACCAGGGGGTGGCTCAGGTTCATCTGGTGGTGGTTCATCACCGAAGAAGTGACCAGCTATGCAGCCTGGATAGAGTAACTGCCGTCATTGCGAGCGCGAGCGAAGCAACCCAGGCTTTATTGCCCGTTTATTAAGAAGCATAAAGTATGAATCTGTGCTTTGTTGTGTGCTTCTTAATAAACGGGCAATAAAGCCTGGGTTGCTTCGCTCGCGCTCGCAATGACGGCAGTTACTCTATCCGGGTTAATTGGATTCCCGCCCCCACAGGGGCGGGCTCTATGCGGGAATGAAGGATTGTGAAACGATTAAATCACATCTTTCTCTTCACGATTAGACTGCTCAGCAATCACATTGTATTGCCTTTCGGTAATGATGCCAGCCTTCAATTTCTCATGCGCATCAGCAGTGATTGTTTTACCGTGTTCTTTTACTAATTTTCTAACAACATTCGTGATATTTAAAATATCAGTTTCTAGTAAGATATCTCTCACTTTCTCGTTAAATACCAAGTATTCACGCAAGGCAACTCGTTTACCATCTACTGTTGGTACTAAGCGCTGAGAAATAACCAGACGCACGGTTTCAATAATATCAACGGTACGACCTTGGCGTTCTTCTGCTGGGAAGGTGATTACCAAGCGGCGTATCGTTTCAGCCACACTATTACTATGTAGCGTTGTATAGACGGGGTGGCCTGTCATGGCAGCTTCCATCACGGCAGCGATTGTTTCCGGATCGCGTGCTTCACCGACTAAAATTAATCGTGGTTTGCGGCGTAATGCATTACGCACCCCAGCTGCAAAGCTTGGTAGATGTCTAGGAATTTCTGATTGACTGACAATACTTGAAATTTTTTCTACGCTATCAAATACAAATTCAATAGGCGCTTCGTAAGTTAAGATTTTTCGATTACTATTAGCGTCTTCTGTGATGCTGCGAATGATTGCTGCTAATAACGTACTTTTACCTGAGCCTGTCGCACCCGTTACATAAACGACACCTTGTTCTGGTGTGAGCGCTTCTTTAATCTCTTTGGGTAAATCCATGCTATCTAGTGTCGGCGGGTCAGTCGGGATTGTACGCGCCGTAATCTGTATACCATCATGACCTTCCACCTGGCAGCCTGTACCATTAATACGAAAACGATAACGTTCAGAACGATTAGGCTTAATTTCATAATGCGTATCAATATCTTTCCCAGACATAATAATCGTAGTCGCATTGGGACCGTACATTTCATTCAATACTTCGCCAATTTCGACATTTGATAAACGTCTACGCGTCACTTTATTCAAGCGGCCGAAGATTTCTGCAAAGATGGGCTCACCTGTTTGAAAGGTGATATCAGAGGCGCCCAGTTTGACACTGTGCATCAATATTTCATTGACGGCGTCAATGGTTAATCTAACGGGCTCTTGCGGATACAGAAAATCACTCATTATTTTTCACCACCACGGCTTTCCAGTTACGACTATTAGTCTGAAGTTTTGGTAATTCAACAATACGTAATACTTGATCATTTACACGCATGTCTGACCCATCACCCGTAATACCTAGCTCAGTACGCGCAACAAATGGCGGACTGATCATGTTTTCATGCAATAATTTACGATAAAGCACCATGCCGCGGAAATCACGTTTTAAGCGCGCCATGTTTTGTTGAAAGATACTATAAGACTGCTCAATCCCTTTTGCCCAACCGGCACGTACACCTTCTTGCCATATTTGTTGTTCGTCACTACTGCGCGGCAACAGAGTTCTATCGGGTAATTCAGGTTTTGAATAATTTAACCATAAATACTCACGCCAATTAGGTGCGGTGGTTGCAAAGCGTGCTTGCTGAACGATTTTATACGTTCTATCAGCGACCCTGATGGTATTAGGATCAGCTAAATTTAAACTATTGTCGCCTTCTTCCAATACAGGAGGCATCACGCCATGGCTTAATACCATGGCATTAAAATTAAAAATGGTCTCTAAATATTTACTATCTACATTTAACTGAAGGTTAATTTTCTCAGAAGCCCAGGCTAAACCGCCTTGTGCGCCTATACTCATCGCTGAATCTTTCAAGGATTTTAAGCGCAGCCCACTAAGTTCAGACTTATTATTAGAGGCAATCGTAGGGCGGACGCGCACATGCTCTAATTGATTGAGGTTGGCCGTATCGACATTATCAAGATCTTGTCTATGGCTGCTGCATCCTGTTAAGAGCAAAAAGAGAATGCTAATGAAGACAAACTTCTGGTTCATGCCGTCTGACCTTAATTTTTAGCGTAACGTAATTCAATCACACGACTGCCAGGGAATACGACAATAGATGCGCGTCTACCACACTGATAGCCCACATCTCTTAATATATCGCCTAACATCGTATTTTTAGTATAGATCGTTACAATAACAGGAATAGCAGGCCCAGTCCCTAGCACCCTAACGCGATAATTAGCGGCTTGTGCAATTTGTCTCACTAAGGGTTCGACGGGACCCGACCAATCAATAGACGTTAAACCACCCATATCATATGACGCAGGGCTTGGTGGTGGAGCTACTATGGGTAAAGGATGAGCTGCTTGTGCGGTTTCTGCTAAATCGACAACAGAACGGCTGACAGAGTAGGATGCTTCTGCCAATGAGGCGCGTGTTTTGCTAATGTCATAACCAGCCGGCTCTTTAGGTACAGCGCAACCAACCATCACTATAGACGTTAGAATAACAATCAAGCCAGTTCGTAATTTCATGTGTATTCCTTTATCACCGAACAAACATGTTATAACGAGTAAAATCAAATTGGAATACCAGATTAAAGATAGGTAGAATAGTTAGTTAATGTTGTGTAGCCCGCATGCAATGCGGGGCTTTTACCGTATCAAACAAAGCCCCGCATTGCATGCGGGCTACACAGCCACGCTCATAATGATAAGACGGAGCATAAAATGGCACATTGGCGCGATTCCGCAAGAAACGTCAGGTTTTGGATCATTGATTTTAGAGCAACCTTTCCATTGCTCATTTTGCTTTTTCATATCCGTCTCTGGACCTTTATTTTTGCAGTCGTTGCGACCATCTTTTTTGCGATGTTAGAGCGTTTCGGTTTTACAGTCGCTGTTTTCTCCCGCTGGTTACGCGCCTATATTGCCGGTCCTCGTAAAATTGCTCAACCTTGGTGGAAAAATTAATGGCTATCGATATCTCAGAGCAAATGATTAAAGTCGCACGCAAAATGAATGCGAACTTTACCTTAAACGGTCGGCCATTAACGATGGAAGAAGTTTTCTCTCATACGGGTCTTTTACCTGGCATGGCTAGACGTGCTGATCAGTTATGCTCGCTTTGTTTAGGATACGGTATTGGTGTCACATTTGAAGATGTGGAAGGCTCAGTGTTGGGTGTTAAATCAGTCTTTGATGACATCACACCGAATGTCTTGCGGTTATTATGCATCGTTGATGTATTACATGAATTAATGAAGACCACGATGCGTGGTGATGCAACCGCATTAGATCAGTTGATGTACGACTAAAAATCTATTTTGAATTATCGATGAATTAACATGAAAACCCCTTCCCCCTCCGGGGGAAGGTGCCCAAAGGGCGGAGGGGGAATATAAATACTACCCAGCCACCGCCATCTTATTCCCAGCCCTAGCTAACAACTGCTCCACACCTTCCTTCGTTGTTACCTTACCCTGCAAAATAGCCCAAACAGTTTCACTAATCGGCATCGTTACCCCATGCTTCTTAGCCATCTGCACAACTAATTCCGCATTACGTTTACCTTCAATCGCTTGCCCAATCGCTTTTTCAGCTTCTACAATATCTTTACCTTGACCCAATGCTAGCCCCAACCGACGATTCCGTGATTGATTATCTGAGCAAGTTAAAATTAAGTCACCTAATCCAGAAAGTCCCATAAAGGTTTCTACTTTGCCGCCTAGCGCTGTGCCTAACTGAATAATTTCAGCTAACCCATTCGTAATTAACGCACTACGCGCATTAGATCCTAATTCCATCCCATCAAAAATACCGGTCGCAATCGCGATCACATTTTTGGCCACGCCACCAAATTCAACGCCTACCACATCATCGCTATTGTGAACATTAAAAATAGAACTATTAAATCGTTCAGTCAGTTCTTTTATTGCTGTTTGATTTTTACTGGCAATTACAACGGCTGCCGGTAATCCCGCTGCGACTTCTTTAGCAAAAGAAGGCCCGGACAAGACTGCAAAAATTCGATCTTTCCCTAATACTTCAGCCACTAATTCACCAAACAGTTGCCCTGTTTTGGCATCAATCCCTTTGGAAGCACAAGTCACACGCACTAGAGACGCCACGTGTGGTTTAACAGATTCTAACGTGCTACGAAAACCAACCGAGGGAACAACCATTAAAATATCGTCTACGTCTTTCACCGCATCCGCGAGATTAAGCATAGGCTTGATCGTGTCAGGAAATGGATTCCCCGGTAAGTATTGATTATTGGCATGATCTGCCAGCATGGCATCCACTTCAGATTTATCAAAACTCCAAAGATGTACAGTTTGCCCACGTCTTGCGAGATAAAGCGCAATCGCTGTTCCCCAAGAGCCCGCGCCTAAAATGGCGATCGGTTTTAAATGCTGGCCGTCCATGTTTATTCCTTTTTAGTTAACTTGCGATTTGTCATTTGGTGTTTGTTGTTCCATATGCTGAGCATATAAAGCATCAAAATTAACAGGCGCTAAAATTAATTGCGGGAAGCCGCCACGTACTACGATATCAGATACTACTTCACGTGCATAAGGGAATAGAATGTTAGGGCAGAAGCTGCCTAGCATTTGATGTAATTGATCATTTGGGAAACCGTTAATCATGAATACACCGGCTTGATGTACTTCGATTAAGAAAGCGGTTTTTTTGCTGCTGCTGACGGTTGCGGTAATAGATAAAATAACTTCATGCAGATTATCGTCAATACGATTACTCTTGGTTTCAAGATTTAATGCAACTTCTGGTTTCCATTCTTCCAAGAAAGTTTGTGGTGTATTTGGTGATTCAAACGAAATATCTTTTACAAAGATACGTTGAATATCAAACTGAGGTGCGGTGTTGCTATCTTTAACATCTTGCATGTGTAAGCGTCCTTTATATTACGATTTTAACAAATCATCGAGTTTACCTGACTTTGCTAATGCCGCAAGGTCATCGTAACCGCCAATGGATTGATCATTGATAAAAATTTGTGGAACAGTACGTCTATTGCTTAAGCGCATCATCTCATCACGTTTGGTGTCGTCTAAGTCTACGCGGATTTCTTCAAAGCTGATCTTGCGCGCATCCAGCAATGTTTTTGCCATGCGGCAATATGAACAGTCATCTTTAGAATACATAACAACTTTAGTCATCAGAGGCTCCTTACGGATTAATTTTTAACAAGAGGCATAGCAGCATCAGCCCAAGCACGAACACCGCCAGCTAATATATAAGTATTATAGCCAGCTTTTGCGAGAGTCGCGGCTATTTTTTGAGCATCAGCGCCGGTTGCACACACAATGATAATCGGCTTAGTGCGATATTTTTCTAATTTTTTGTTATTAGGCTGCAAATCTTTCGCAGGAATAGAGATCGCATCCACGATATGCCCTTTATTGAAGGCATCTGGCGAGCGAGTATCAATGACCACTGCTTGTTCACGGTTAATCTTCTGCGTCGTTTCTGCGACCGATAGGCTGGAGCGGTTACGATTGATTCTAATAAATTCCACGATGCTGACTAGAACAAAGATAATAATAGCCGTGATGGTTAAATTAGAGTGCTGTGATAGAAAATTGGTTAATTCTTGCATGTGTATACCTTACAGGAAAATAGTCAGGTGGGTAATGTACCGCTCTTCTTCGCAAACGACAACTTGGGCAGTGTGCCATCTGCTGTTCTGTACCCCACTGTCATTCCCGCGCAGGCGGGAATCCATCCTTAATATAGCCGCGTAGCCCGCATGCAATGCGGGACTTTTTTCTCGAATCACGTAAAAACCCCGCATTGCATGCGGGCTACGAAGCTACAGCCTCCGCGCACAACACCAAATATCAACC
>JBAQCP010000119.1:0-6216 GCA_049294295.1 Gammaproteobacteria bacterium
GGGAATCCATTTCAAACCAGCCTCTGAAGAAACGTTAGAGATGGATTCCCGCTTTCGCGGGAATGACAGTGCTGTGCACAGGAATGACAGCAGCGGTATGATATTGCGTTTATTGGAAGGCGATGTATTAGCAAGTGACATAGCTGAGCCATCTCTTTTAACAGCCGTTGCAGCAGAACGTGCGCACATTGAACAAACCTTAAATGAAGATATTGATATTGTATTAGCAGATACACGCTATCGCTTCATTGGTAACCTATTAACAACCTGCACAAAGCAACCCTCACAATTTAAAAAAACGTGGACACATTATATTGACCGCGTGGTGTTGAATCGTGTGTTAGGCATTCCTTTCTTTTTGTTGGTGATGTATTGCTTATTTGTGTTTGCGATTAACATTGGCGGCGCTTTCCAAGATTTTTTTGATATTAGCAGCCAGACATTGTTTGTTGATGGCTTAGCTTATGGATTGCTGCACCTCGGCGCACCAACATGGCTCACGGCTTTATTGGCAAATGGTGTTGGTAAAGGGATTAATACGACGATCACCTTTATTCCTGTCATTGGCGCACTTTTCTTATTCCTCGCTTTTTTAGAAGACTCAGGCTACATGGCGCGAGCTGCTTTTGTGGTGGATCGATTGATGCGAGCGTTGGGGTTGCCGGGTAAAGCATTCGTCCCGATGATAGTCGGTTTTGGTTGTAATGTACCTGCCGTGATGGCGGCGCGGACGTTAGATAATAAGCGCGATCGTATTCTGACAATTATGATGAGTCCGTTTATGTCTTGCGGTGCGCGGTTAGCTATTTATGCCGTTTTCTGTGCGGCGTTTTTCCCGCATGGCGGACAAAATATTGTGTTTGCGTTGTATCTTATTGGTATTGCCATGGCTGTCTTCACTGGTTTTATTTTACGTAAAACGGTGTTGAAGGGAGAGTCTGCGTTATTAGTGATGGAATTACCGCCTTATCATTTGCCGCGTTTTAATACGGTTTGTTTGCATGCCTGGCAGCGATTAAAAGGATTTGTATTCCGTGCTGGTAAACTCATTGTGCCTATCTGTGTGTTAATCGGTGCGTTAAATGCATTGAATCTTGATGGAACGATGAATGCGGGCGAAGGTAGTACGCATTCATTGCTATCTATTCTAGGACAATGGATAACACCCATTTTTGCACCGATGGGCATACATCCAGACAACTGGCCGGCAACGGTTGGTTTAGTGACTGGCGTGTTAGCAAAAGAAGTCGTGGTTGGTACATTAAATACGTTGTACACCCAGATGGGTCATTTGGCACAAGTAGCCGGTGCAGAAAACTTTGATTTGTGGGCAGGGTTGCAAGCTGCTTGGCAATCTATCGCAACCAATCTTGCCGCGTTGGGTGATGTTTTTGGTAACCCAGTTTCAGCCGCAGGCACACCTGATCCTGTGAATCAGGGGGTGTATGGTTTGATGTATGAAAAATTTGATGGTCAAGTAGGTGCGTTTGCTTATCTCTTGTTTGTGCTGCTGTATTTTCCTTGTGTTTCTACTACCGCCGCTATGTTGCGTGAAGTGCATCGTGGTTGGTCTATCTTTTCTGCTTTTTGGATGTCGGGTGTGGCTTATGGAGTGGCCGTTGCTTTCTATCAAGCAGCTACCTTTATGCAGCATCCGCTATCGTCTACTAGTTGGTTAGTGGGTATTGTCACTGCATTTGTCACCACTTTTTTTGGTATTCGTTGGTTTGCAGGACGCAGGGGGGGGTATGAGTTTAATCGCCATTAAGCAGTATATGATGCAGGTGAAAGTAGCGACATTAGGTAGTCTTTGTGGTGCGTTTGCATCAGATCCAGAGACAATGCGTTGCTTACTTCGGCATTGGATGCAAAAAGGAAAAATCCGACCTTGTTTGAAAAAACCGAATTGTGGAAGTAAATGTTTTAAATGCCCGATGGCGTCTAATGAGATGTATGAGTGGGTGGATGAGATGGCGGTTCCATTGGCGCAAGATTTAGTGGGATGTTAAGCCGGACACTAGTGCGCCTGCGCGGGAATGACAGTAATTAGACTGTATCGTAGGGGCAACCTACTCGCTACAGCAACAAACCACACAACTTCCAAGATCACTCTTAGCATGCAGAAGATGTGGTGCTATACTCTAATCAATCTTTTAATCAAGGTGAGATGGTATGGATGCACCCAGTATAAAACAGCCTATCCCGGCCCAAGTTGTGAATGAGCGGGCAGCTTACGGACCTTTCGATTTAAAGCCTTTTTTCAATATTGAAGACCCGCAACTTATCTATTTTAGTGCTGAACTAAAAGCCGGTGGACCTCTACCTAGAGGCATGATTTGCACGGGCGATGGTATTTTGACCGGTATTCCAGCAAAAGATACGCATGCGCAATATGAGGTGATTATCAGTGCTAGCAATGATGCTGGTGAAGTGCAAGCTCCCCTCATTCTGACGATTAAACCCAGTTTATCAGCAGAGCAATCGCAATACGGCGATGCGGCCAAAGCGCAAGTTTGGGATGCCTTACAAAATAATCTGCCTATCCCTGATTTAGCCGATCTTTATAACCTACCGATTACGCCGCTCGATATTTACTACTTATTAGAACGCTGGGGCATTATTACTATCTGGGATGTTTATAATCTGGAGCCGCCAGGCGACAAAGTGTTGTTAACACTCCCCGGGGTGAGCGAACATTTTAATGTGTACGATTGCGGCAGCTGTATTATTGGCGCCCCTAAAGATTTGTATTCGCATGAGCGAACGTTAGAAGATGGCTTGAGAACGGCAAGAGCCATGGCTAAAGAAGTTTACCAGCGCCAGTGGACAGTTGAGTTATCCGGGTTTGATAAATTTACTCGTGCCGCTTGGGTGGAAATTCAGTTATTAGGCGATCAGCTGGGGCGTAAATTAGAGGTTATTAACTTTAATCCAACGCTAGAAGATGTGCATTTATACTCAGTCGAAGCGAGTAATGTTTTAAAATGAACGGGTTACCGGCATAAGGCTTTAATAAGGTTTTATGGGATATAATATAGTAAATAATACTGATGAATGAGACTGACTAATGAGCAATTCACACAATCCATTATCGAATCTTATGCCAGGTGCTGGCGCTCCTTCTGCTGCAGAGAAAGAACAGGCGGAAAAAGAGAAAGAAAAATTAGATAAGTGGAACCTAAAGTTGAGGGAGGCGTATATAGATCATTACAGTAATCAGGCACCTAATTACAGATACAGATATTATCATAGTGATAGCTTTGAGAATGAGAAGGGCGGCTTAGATTTATCTGGCCAAAATAGCATGTTAGCCACTAACCATAATATCAAAAATTTGAAGGATGGTAGATGGGTCTCAAAGCCCAAGAGAGGCTTTGATATTGTTGTGGAGAAGGGAAGTGTTCGTACCAGTCCCAAGCCAAATGGTAAAGGTCCTAAGGCATATAGAGATGCATGGTCGACGACATTTGATTTTCTAAAAAAAGCAGGGGCGACGAGTGCTTATATTAGTATTGAGAGCTTTGACGGCTATAACCAAAAAGAGATTTATACAACGGCTAAAATTATATTGAAACAAGCTATCCATGCTCAGATAGGTATTGTTTGGGATGATAAATTTCGTAATGCGATAGATGGTATGGATTTAAAACAACGTGATAAATTAAAGGCACTTCAGCGAGAAGCGAATTCTTTCTCTTTTTCTAGACAGGGAGTTGCATTTAAGCAGCATTATAATGAGCTCCTCGGTGCTCCTACCTATGAGACCCGGTTGAATGAGAGGCTTGCTAAGGTAAAAGATGAGCCTGATGAAAAATTGAAAGCGTTTCAAGGCGAAATGGAACGCTTGAAGGATCTGGAGACAAGTATTGAGCGGGCTGAGGATGAGCTTATTGAGTATGCTCAAAAAATTGAAGACGATTTTACTGATAGAAAAGTCTCCGATGAAGAAGTTGATCTGCTTTATAAGTCTGTTGCTAATGATAACGATATTCGCGAAAAATTAATGAGTTTAATTAGTATGGCCCGCGAACAAGCAGAAAAAACGCGTGAAGTATTAACAGAAAAACTGAATGAGCTAGCTCCCTCATCTATCATTAATAAGCCTGGCGATGCAGCAGATAATAGCTCTTCTGCAGCACCTGCGGCAGATGCGAGCGCAGATAGTACAGTGGCATCGCCTGCGAATGATAATGAGACTCCTGTTGATGGAGCGGGGCTTGAGATAACGGCGGCATCGACAGAGGATGTTTCAACCATCTCTTCAGATGAGTTAACGCATGAGGCAATGGCAGAGCGAGAATTGTCAGATGATGAGAAGATGCTGGCTCCTGACGTGATGAGTGAGTCTGAAGAAAAACCAGCAACGGCATTAGATCATTCAGATCCTTCTTTGATAGAGAAAGATAAGAAGAATGCTGACAAAGTAGTGGATTTACCCGAGCTAGTAGCCAGTGCGGATGCAACTCCAACTCCTGAAACGGCAGCTGCTACTTCCCCTGTTGAGAAAAAAGACACTGCAGCACCTGCTGCGCCTGAAGAAAAGCCTAAGCTAACTGCCGAGCAGCAAGCTGAGAAGCAGAAATTGGTGGCTAAAGTGGATAGCGTGAGGGGTGAACTTGAGAAAAGCCGTCATGGAGGCCGTAATGTTAAGGCGAGGGAAGATCGCGACAACGTTGTTGCTACTGCTTTTCAGCGTAATCAAAAAGCAGAGATTGATCGTAAATATGAAGAAAGAATGAAGCATCATCAACTAAAGCATTAATTTAAAAGCTGCCTCCTCGCAACGGGGAGGCTTTAGCTAGCATAGTCACCAAGAAATCATACTTTTAATCACACCTAGTGAAGATTGCCATTGCACTCTTTTTGTATCTTCGTATAAAATCGCCGCTGCTTTGCAATGATTGCAAAGCAGTCCAAGAAGGCGATTTAAATGCGCAAAACTCTGATTGCTGGTAACTGGAAAATGCACGGCTCAAAAGCTATGGTGCACTCCCTCATTAATGGTATTAAGCAAGGTATTGCTGGTATCGATGCTAATGTTTTAATTATCCCTACTTATGTTCATTTATCTGAAGCAAATAATCTTCTTCAGGGAACATCCATCGCATTAGGATCCCAAAATTTATACATGGGTGCGCAAGGCGCATTCACCGGTGAAGTGTCTGGTCCCATGTTAAAAGATATTGGCTGCCAATATGTTTTAGTTGGCCATTCTGAGCGCCGCTCTATTTTTAAAGAAGATCTAGCATTAGTGGCCGCCAAATTTAAAGCAGCGATTGATGCCGGTTTGACCCCTATTTTATGTATTGGTGAAACCCAGGCGCAGCGTGAAAACAATGAAACAGAAGCGGTTATTCGTGAACAATTAATGTCCGTGATTGATGCGGCGGGTATTGATGCCTTCAAGCAAGCAGTGATTGCTTATGAACCAGTTTGGGCGATAGGCACCGGTTTAACAGCAACCCCTGAGCAAGCACAAGCTGCCCATGCCTTTATTCGTTCATTAATTTCGAAAATTAGTGTTGATATAGCTAACACAATTTGTATACTGTACGGCGGCAGTATGAAGGCCGACAATGCAGTATCTTTATTGGCCATGGCTGATATTGATGGTGGTTTAATAGGTGGAGCATCCTTAGATGCCACTAGTTTCTTAGCGATTTGTGCCGCTGCTAAAACCGAGAAGGTGTAATAATGTACCAATTTATTTTGCTAATACATGTTTTTGCTGCCGTGTGCATTATCGCACTCGTTTTAGTGCAGCAGGGTAAAGGCGCAACCATGGGCGCAGCCTTTGGTAGTGGCGCATCCCAAACCGTATTTGGTAGCCGTGGGTCGGGTTCTTTTTTATTTAGAGTCACCATGAGCTTTATCGCTGTGTTTTTTATTACCAGCCTTGGTTTGAACTATATTGCATCTAGTGCGTATAAAAAAGAAACAGTGATCACGTTACCAGCAATGCCCGCGAATAATGTTAAGGCGCCAGCGTTGCCAGGAGATATACCAGCAAGACAATAGTTTTAATGCCGACGTGGTGGAATTGGTAGACACGCTACCTTGAGGTGGTAGTGGCGCAAGCCGTGGCGGTTCGAGTCCGCCCGCCGGTAGGAATGATGGAACCCAGATGTTGAAGGATGTCTGGGTTTCTTTTTTTTTAACGTAGCCGGGATGGAGCCATGGCCGTCATTGTGAGCCACCACTGTCATTCCCGCGAAA
>JBAQCP010000120.1:0-15003 GCA_049294295.1 Gammaproteobacteria bacterium
CCATTTATAACGATACTTCTGCTGTATGTTTGAAATGGATTCCCGCTTTCGCGGGAATGACAGTAGTGGCTCCATCCAAGCCACATAAATAAACTACAACTTCCTCGGATTCATCTTACGACCTTTCAACTTTCCAGTCTGCAAATACGCCAACGCCTTATTCACCTGCCCACGTTGAATCGCGACATATGCATTCATATCCATGATATGAATTTTACCTATCGCCTCACCCGGCAAGCCAGCATCTTTAGTTAACGCACCCAAAATATCACCCGGACGAATTTTTTCTTTTCTACCCGCACCTAGCGATACCGTTACCATTTCTGGCTGATGCGCTGATTTATTTTTGGTATTCAATCTGGACGCTTGCTGCCAATTAATCGCTTGTCCCGATTGGCTTTCAATCGTCATCAAACGCTCTGCATCATGCGGCATGGTTAAACTAATCGCTAACCCAGTGCTGCCCGCACGACCCGTACGGCCAACACGGTGCACATGCACATCATCTTCAAAGGCTAATTCGTAATTAATCACCAATGGTAATTCTTTAATATCCAACCCACGCGCTGCCACATCGGTTGCGATTAATATGGAGCAGCTGTTATTCGTAAAACGCACCATCACTTGATCACGCTCTATTTGCTCCATATCACCATTTAAAGGCAACGCACTAAAACCTGCTTGCTTTAAATGCTGCGCAATCTCGACGGTTTGCAGCTTGGTATTACAAAATACCAAAGCAGAAGTCGGCTGATGATGCAGCAACAAATCTTTTAACAATGCTAATTTATCAGACGCATTTTTTACTTCATAAAAATGTTGTGTGATATTTTGCGCGGTATGCGTGGTATCAACATGCACTTCTTCGGGCTGAGACATAAATTCACGGCATAGCTTTGCAATTTCATCAGGATAGGTCGCTGAGAATAATAATGTTTGTCTTGGCTTAGGGCAGAACGACATAATCGTCCGCACATCATCCAAGAAACCCATATCCAACATTCTATCAGCTTCATCTAAGACTAATGTACGCAATCTTTTTAATGATAATGTTTGATTATCTAAATGTTTTTGCACGCGGCCAGGCGTACCTACAATAATATGAGCGCCATGCCTTAATGAATCAAGCTGCGGCTTCATAGGAATACCGCCAGATAAATTTAGCACTTTGACGTTATGCATAGTTCGCGCTAATTGGCGTATGGATTGGCAAACTTGCTCAGCCAGCTCTCTCGTTGGACATAGCACCAATGCTTGAACAGCATATTGCTCGACATCCAAATGATGAAGAATAGACAAACCAAAAGCAGCCGTTTTACCACTACCGGTTTTAGCCTTAGCGATCACATCGCGACCTTGGAGCATCAGCGGCAAACTTTGCGCCTGAATGGGCGTCATGGCCTGATAGTCCAAAGAGGCAAGATTATTGAGCAGCGCCTCTGAGAGCGGCAGCACGGAAAAAAGGGTGTTATTTTCAATATTTGCTGATAAATCAACAGAGTTACTATCTTTCATGGGGGCATTCGCAATCTTTAAAAAATGATTAAGCAGACTAGCATTTATTCACTTTTATAGAAACCTTTAAAAAAATAGGCTATAATGCCGGCCGCTTGAACTTATCTATTAATTGAGGAATTATCCATGCCTATCGAACGCACACTATCCATAATCAAACCTGACGCTGTTGCTAAAAATGTAATTGGTGACATTATCAGCCGTTTTGAAAAAGGTGGATTACGCGTTGCTGCTGCAAAAATGATGCACTTAACCAAAGCACAAGCTGAACAATTTTACAGTGTTCACAGCGAACGTCCTTTCTTTGGCGGCCTCGTTAGCTTCATGTGTTCTGGTCCAGTTTTAGTGCAAGTATTGGAAGGCGAAAATGCAATTGCTAGAAATCGTGAAATCATGGGCGCAACTAATCCTAAAGATGCAGCTGCCGGCACCATTCGTAAAGATTTTGCTGATTCTATCGATCACAATGCTGTTCACGGTTCTGATGCACCTGAAACCGCGAAAGAAGAAATCGCATTCTTCTTCCAACCAAACGAAATCTGCGCATACGTTGCAGAAGGCGAGTTAGCGTAATGACGACTCTTTCGCCGACGACCAAAGTAAATTTATTGGGCCTTGATAAAAAAGCTCTACGGGCATTTTTTGAAAGCGTCGGCGAAAAGCCTTATCGCGCCGATCAAGTATTAAAGTGGATACACTTTAATGGCGTGCAAGATTTCAATGAGATGACTAACCTCAGCAAAGATTTACGCGCTAAGTTAGCTGATATTGCTGAAATCACTCTACCTGAAATCCTATTTGAGAAAGCAGCAAAAGATGGTACGCACAAATGGCTGCTAAAAATGTTTGATGGCAACTGTATTGAGACTGTTTATATTCCTGAAAAAACACGAGGAACGTTATGCATCTCTTCACAAGTTGGCTGTATTCTCAATTGTGATTTTTGTTCCACCGGTAAACAAGGATTTAATCGCAACTTAACAACAGCCGAAATCATTGGTCAGTTGTGGGTTGCTGTCCGTAAATTATCAAAAGAAAATGGCTTCCATGATCGCGCTGTCACGAATGTGGTGATGATGGGCATGGGTGAACCCCTGCTTAATTTTGAAAATGTCATTCCTGCATTAGATATTATGTTAGATGATTTCTGTTATGGATTATCTAAACGCCGTGTAACGGTTAGCACCGCGGGTGTTGTTCCCGCTATTTATGAATTACGTAAAGCAACAGACGTTGCCTTAGCGGTTTCCTTGCATGCATCCAATGATGAATTACGTAACGAACTTGTACCGTTAAACAAAAAATATCCATTGAAAGAACTCATGGCTGCTTGCCGTCATTACTTTGCGAATGATCCAAGACGTACCATTACCATGGAATACGTCATGCTAAAGGGTGTGAATGATAAACCAGAACATGCTCGCCAGTTAATCAAGTTACTGGAAGGCGTACCTGCTAAAATGAACCTCATCCCATTTAATCCTTTCCCACATACGGATTATGAGCGTTCAACCGATGCAGCCATTGCCAAGTTTGAAGAAATTCTAATGCGCGGCGGATTAATCACCACCGTTAGACGTACTCGTGGCGATGATATCGATGCAGCATGCGGCCAATTGGTCGGCCAAGTAAAAGATAAAACCAAGCGCAGCGAACGTCATCAACGTGCGATACAAGACAAGATGGATGAAGCTTCTTAAAATCTATGCAGCCCGGGTAACTCGCAAGGAACCCTGGGAATCGTGCCCTAGTATTGCGACAAAAATTTGTCGCAATACTCACCTTACTCTTCCGTTTAACAATAAATCTTTGGCAAAACTACGCATTGCCCCCTAGCTTCTCAACAGCTTGCGGGGATTGTTAGATAAAATCTAGCCTGAAACGCTATAATGGGAGATCCCTCACCACGTTCGGGATGACAGCCACTAAGACAACTTAGGTTCGCCACGCGAACCTAAGTCCCCAATTTAATGCACCATATAAAAATCTAAATTCCACATAATCCACAACGAACCGACAATAATAGAAACTAAAATCACCGCCGTAAATATCAAAGCCATGACGTTATTCTTGCCCTGCTCTGTCTGCGTATTCAATCTTAAAAAGCAAACCAGCTGGACTAAAAACTGCGCGCAAGCAGACGCGTAAATAACGATAAAGGTTTGGAGTTTGGTTAAATCCCCCATCATCACAGCCCAAAACGAAATCAAGGTTAAGATGGAGCAAGCGATCAACCCTTTAACATAGACACCTAATTTTTTATCACCCGTACCATAATCGGCATGACTCATGGCTACATACTCCCCGTTAAATAGACTATCGTGAAGACAAAAATCCACACGATATCTAAAAAGTTCCAGAACAATCCTAGGTAAGTCATGCGGCGCATAGCAACTTCTGGCGCCTTTCTTAACATAGGCAGCTGCACGATCATCATTAAAATCCACAACAAACCAAAGGTGACATGTAAACCATGCGTACCTACTAAGGTAAAGAAGGAAGATGCTTGAGCGCTAATATCCCATCTAAATCCTTCCTGTGCTAAATGCACAAACTCACTCACCTCAATAAAGATAAAGCTTGCCCCGAGTAAAAAGGTAATCACTAGCCACGCTTGAACCTGACGTATTTTATTTTTGTATAACCCAAGAAACGCTAAACAAAAGGTAAAGTTAGACGCTAACAATACAAAGGTCTCGATTAAAACATCTTTTAGATCAAGATAACCTTTTAAAGCAGGCCCATGTTGCATACCTTGAAAGTTCAACACAATAAACGTTGCAAACAAGCAACCGAATAAAATGCAGTCCGTCATAATATATAACCAAAACCCGAATACATCCGTCGAATCGCTATCATGATGATCATCATGTGCCGCTGCTAATTCATTATGCATTGAATGACTCCTTATGATGCGCAATTTCAGCCGCTCTCACTGTTTCTGCGTCAATGTAATAATCAACATTCAAATTAAACGTTTTACTTATTACGGTAGCTAATACACCAATAAATCCAACGACACCTGGAATCCACATGTGCCATATCAGTGCAAAACCCATGATCCCAGCAAAGATAGCCGTGATTGCACCTGCTGCTGTATTTCTTGGCATGTGGATAGGCTGATAATGCACGTCTTTTGGATTGATAAAACCATCTGGATGATCATGGCGGTGTTTTTTATCCAACCAAAATTGATCTCTAGCAACCACCACAGGTGCCACTGCAAAATTATATTCAGGCGCTGGTGAAGAAACTGACCATTCTAATGTACGGCCTTTCCAAGGATCACCGGTACGATCACGCAACGCTTCGCGGTGCTTGATGCTATAAAAGACTTGAATGATTTGCAGCACTATCCCTATGAAAATAAGACCGGCTCCTATCGCTGCAATAATGAAATACGGTTGAAACAAGGTATTTTCGTAATGATTCAGACGACGCATCACCCCATTCAATCCAAGGATATACAAAGGCATAAAGGCAACATAAAAACCACTCACCCAAAATGCAAATGCGTATTTACCTAATCTTTCATGTAACTGAAAACCGAATGCTTTAGGGAACCAATAAATAATACCGGCAAAGTAACCAAACAACACACCACCGATAATCACATTATGAAAGTGAGCCACTAAAAACAAACTATTATGCATTTGAAAATCAACAGGCGGCACCGCTAACATCACCCCTGTCATACCACCAATGGCAAATGTCGTGAAGAACGCCATCACCCATAACATGGGAGTCGCCAAAATAATTCGGCCTTTATACATAGTAAATAACCAGTTAAAGACTTTTACCCCTGTAGGAATAGAAATAATCATGGTCGTAATACCAAAGAAGGCATTCACATCGGCGCCCGCCCCCATGGTAAAGAAGTGGTGCAGCCAGACGATAAAGGATAAGAATGTAATTACCGCAAGTGCCCATACCATGGTCGTGTAACCGAATAAGGTTTTTTGACTGAAAGTAGCAACCACTTCGGAGAAAATACCAAAGGCGGGTAAAATAAGAATATAAACTTCTGGATGACCCCAGATCCAAATCAAGTTGATATACATCATGAAATTTCCGCCTGCAAAGTCAGAAAAGAAATGCATATCAAAAATACGATCTAAAGCCAATAAACCTAACGTAACGGTTAATACCGGAAACGCTAGTGCGACTAAAATCATGGCACACAAAGCAGCCCAAATGAAAATAGGCATTTTCATCAGGGTCATGCCCTTGCAACGCATCTTGATAATGGTTGCAATAAAGTTAATGCCCGCCAGCATGGTACCCACACCGGCTATCTGTAATGCCCAAATATAATAGTCCACCCCCACCCCTGGGCTGTAGTAGAGCTCAGACAATGGTGGATATGCAAGCCAGCCGGTTGCGGCAAAATCACCGATGACTAAAGACACATTACATAACATAGCACCTGCAAACGTTAGCCAAAAACTCAAAGAATTTAAATAAGGATACGCAACATCTCGCGCACCAATTTGCAAAGGCACGACCATATTCAGTAATGCAAACATCATAGGCATGGCAACAAAGAAAATCATAATCACGCCATGGGCGGTAAAAATTTGGTCGTAATGTTCAGGCGGTAAGAAACCGGGATTATTACCCGCTGCTACTGCCTGTTGAGCACGCATTAACACAACATCTGAAAAGCCGCGCAACAACATCACCCCTGACAGTATTAAATACATAATACCGATTTTTTTAGCATCAACCGTCATCACCCAATCATGCCAAATGTAGGACCACTTTTTATAATAGGTAATCAATCCAACAACAGCCAATACAATCAACGCCATAAATAAACCAGCGCCCATAATAATTGGCGTATGCAATGGAATCGCTTCCAGAGTAAGCTTACCAAATAATAATTTTTCTAACATCACTATTCCCCTTGCACTTTAACTGCGTGATCAAAATTATTGTGAGCACTACGTGGATGTATCGGCCCAAACGTATGCATATACGTCATGATGACGTTGTTGAAGAAATCTGGCGGAACGCCTGCAAAAAATTGAGGGCGATTACCTTCTGAAGGATTGAGTAGTTCGCTATAAGACGCATCATTTAATTGCTTCGTGGATTGCTTAACGCCATCTACCCACTTTTGCATGCCCGCGGCATCCACCACATAAACAGGGAAATGCATATCTGAAAAACCATCACCATTATATTGCGTATTTAAACCTTCATACACACCAGGCTGATTAGATAATAAATGTAAGCGTGTACGCATACCGGTCATTGCAAATATTTGACTGCCCAATTGAGGCACAAAAAAGGCACTCATGGGTACATTGTCAGCAGTAATCCAATATTCAACCTGACGACCTGTTGGAACCACTAGATAATTGACGGTTGCGATATTTTCTTCAGGATAGATAAATAACCATTTCCATGGCAATGCGATCGCTTGCACTAATAATGGCTTCTCATCATGGCCGGGGATTTTATGATAAGGATCGAGTTCGTAGGTTTTTTTCCAAGTTAAGATAGCAAGTACAAGAATAATGGCACAAGGAATACCCCACCATAGCACCTCTAGAAAATAACTATGACTCCAATTAGGTTTATAGTCTCTAATGCGATGTGATGCTTGATAATGATAAGCAAACGCAAAACTCATGATGATGACAGGCAAGACAACAATGAGCATTAACGCTAGCGTATCAAAAAATAATTTTCGTTCTTCGTATGCAATAAGGCCTTTCGGGTTCAACATACCGAGACTAAGTTCGCTACAACCTGCTAATCCAACAACTGCAAAACCTAACATTATTAATGCTAATAGTAATTTAGCAACCCTTTCCATGGAGACGTATCCTATCTTAACGACTAATGTACTAAAGATACCGATTAACGCTAAGCCTTTCAAACATAATCATCTAATGTTAGGATAATTTTAATCACAAATTCGAAATTAAGGACGATTATGACTTATCTCATGTTTGCTCGTTGGTTTGGCCTGGTATCTGTACTCTTATCTTTAGGCATTTTATTCAATTTAGAAGACGCCCGTGAAATGGCAAAGAACATGGTGAAGTCAGAAACTGGCTATATCATGGGTGGCGTACTGCCCATCATTTTTGGCAGCTTATCATTGCTATTTCTATCAGACTTTGAAGGCTGGGATTTAGTCATCACCGCTGTCGGCACAGCCATGTTATTAGCAGGCATGTACCGTGTATTTTTTGTTCAGCACTGGAAAGCAACTATCTCCCGCCACATTGAACAAATCCCCTTCCTATTTAGCTTATTTGGCTTGATGTTGGGTGTCATCTTGCTTTATGTGGGTTTTATTGCGAAATCATTTGAAGTTGTTGGAGCCTAACTTTTGAACTGATTGGTTTATAAGCTCAGTGACAACTCCCACTCATTTATATACAATAGACACATAACAATAAAAAAAATGAGTGGAAGTAACGCATGCTATCTAGTCAAAATACGTTCTTAGAATGGATTATTAGCGAAGATACCGCTATATCAACAACCAAACAAGCGGCTATTGCCCAATTCGAATCTAGCTATCCGAAAGAAGAACGATGGCGGATGTTAGTCGACGGCTATCTTTATGCTCCCACCTCAAATAATCCAGATCCTAACGGTTGGATGGGCTACGAAAGTAGAGAATACAATTCTATTGGGGCCTATTTTTTAGCCTGGCAATTTTGTTTAAAGCGATTAAAGTTAACGACCAGCAGAGAACCCCTCACCATTGATTTTATCCTCAAGCTTCATTTTTTAGTGACCGATGATGTTAGTCATCATGTGCAGGGCGAAA
Organism: Gammaproteobacteria bacterium; assembly: GCA_049294295.1. GTDB lineage: Bacteria > Pseudomonadota > Gammaproteobacteria > DSM-16500 > DSM-16500 > Aquicella. The sequence continues at coordinate 8,309 of JBAQCP010000120.1, forward strand.
GCGGCAAATTTAGATTAGGTAGTGACAATGAGACCTTTGCGCTCGGCCTTGAAGCGCATTGCATCACTGAGGCAGGAGCGATTGATTTAGCCAAGAGTCTTAAAGAAAATAAAGCCCGGGTGCTTTATATGGCTGAAGAAGGCTCTTCTTCCAGCATACAAACATTAACTGAAGGGGTTTTTTTAAGAGTGGTGCAAAGGGAAGGCACTGATCCTGAGGTGCTAAGCATCAGACGGTATAATATGCGATTAACAGATACCAAAACCCTACTATCAAATGAGGATATGCAATCTAATGGTTACTTTCTTGTGTCACGCACCCCAAACTCTGGCTATCACATAGATAAGATGATTGATTCTGTTGATACGACCAATATAGATCAAATCATTTACTCAAAAATGCAGCAACAAGGTATCTTATACATAGCATCAAAGTCATCTGATCAGGAACTGAGTGATTTAGTAGCAGACACGCTTATGCAGTACAATAACAAAATCACCTCCCTGCAATGCGATCAAGATAAATTAATTCTCATCGGAAAAACAATCGAACGATTAGAGCGTATTCATCCATTCAAAGATGCAAATGGCCGCGTGTTTGTTAATTTATTATTAAATTATTTATTGCTTGAAGAAGGGTTCCCACCTGCTACTTTATTTGAGCCCAATGTATTCGATGCGTATGGTTATCACGCTAAAGTGTTAACAAAAGGTATCTTAAATACGCAAGCCATCTATGCTGGTGAAAAAGCATTATTTGGATTGACTATGACACCACCACAAATAGATGGGATGAGAAGAATAACAGAACGGGCACTCATTAGGGATTTATCAAACTACCTAGCTAATTTCGAATCAAGAGCGTCTTCTTCTAATGACACCTCTACGCCTATATTAAACATAGATGAATTACTAGACATGCTAAATCAAGCTCATCTTGATGCCTGCCTACACCATCCGCATCATCAAGATTTAGTAAAAATAAAATCTGCTCTGCCTTTAGTTAAACAAATTTTTCAGCAACACACGGCGACTTCTGTCGAGCAATATGAAATGATCACCCAGCTTTTTGATCGTTTTACCCTAACTAACTACCCACTCACTATCAATAGCAGCACTCTGTTTGGTCAAGAACCGCCGAAAAAACCTGCCGATTCAACCCCTAAAAAGCGCTGCAATCAAAGCTGGTGGGGCTGTAATCTACTGTAATCCTCAAGTGCCAAAATCAGAGAAAATGCCTTTTCTGTTTTTTTTTACTATAACATCTGGCAAAAACTGCCCAAATGTCATACAATTCCTTAAGAACCATAACGTTAAACAAGGAAGTAACGTTTTATGACAAACCAAGACTCTCCAGTCATTGATGCCGCTGAACAAAAGACCCCCCCTTTTGGTGTGCGCTTGCAAGCAGCACGTGAAGCATTGCAGCTTGATCGCAAAGAGGTTGCCACTCGGTTACGTCTTAACGAAAAATACATCATTATGATGGAAAAAGACCGTTATCCTGCCGATTTACCAGTCACTTTTATCCGCGGATACTTACGCTCCTACGGCAAATTTTTACAGATTTCTGATCATGAAATTAAAAAAGCCATCGAACCGATTAAACCTAGACCGGTCCCTTTAGATATTGAAGCTATGATTAGACAAGCGACGGCATCGCCTAAAACAGCTGCCATCAGCGAAAACAATAACAGCCATTATTTAATGCACCTATTTACCTCAACCATTGTATTGGCCATGTTTACCCTGGTAGGTACTTGGTGGTACGATCACAACAAAATACAACCTGCTAACAATGCAATGGCCGCCTTAAATCAGCAAATGATCTTGCCTCAAAAACAAGACATCGCGACAGCGCCTGTATTAGCAGAAAACAATGTCGCCCCAACTGTATCAAAACCGTCCGTAGCGGATGCTAAGCCTGTCGCTAAACCAATAACCAAGGCCAACGATACAGATGAGGAGCCAGACGATAATCAAGAAAATGACTAGGAGTTACTTGTGGCAGAACTGATTCAAGCTGTACGTGGTATGAATGATACCCTCCCAACGGAAACCGCAACATGGCAGTACGCAGAGCAAGCTTTAAGGGAGATATTACACGGACACGGCTATCAGGAAATCCGCACCCCTATTGTCGAAAAAACCAATCTATTTAAGCGCTCCATCGGTGAAGTCACCGATATTATTGAAAAAGAAATGTACACCTTCAATGATAGAAATGATGACAGCCTAACATTACGCCCCGAAGGCACTGCTTGCTGCGTTAGAGCAGGGATAGAGCACGGCTTATTTTACAATCAAATCCAACGCCTGTGGTATATGGGCCCCTACTTCCGTCATGAACGCCCTCAAAAAGGTCGTTACCGTCAATTTCATCAATGTGCTGCAGAAGTGTTTGGCCTAGAAGGGCCTGATGTTGATGCTGAATTGATTTTGATGACAGCCGCTATTTTTGAAAAGCTGGGCCTTAAATCCGATGTCACCCTACAAATTAATTCTTTAGGCACTTCAGCAGGAAGAGCTGCTTATCGTGAACAATTGGTGACTTATTTAAAGCAATATGAAGATGTGTTAGATGAAGACAGTAAGCGCCGTTTAGTCAGCAATCCTTTACGCGTATTGGATAGCAAAAATCCTGATCTAAAACAAATTATCGCTGATGCACCTAAGCTAGTAGATTATTTAGATACAGAATCTGCTGAACATTTTGAAAAATTACAACGCTACTTAAAACATGCTGGGCTTCATTTTGAAATTAATACTAGCCTGGTACGTGGGCTAGATTATTACAGTAAAACCGTTTTTGAATGGGTGACAGATAAATTGGGCGCGCAAAGCACGGTGTGTGCGGGTGGGCGTTATGATGGATTAGTAGAACAGCTGGGTGGCAAAGCAACACCTGCGGTTGGTTTTGCGTTGGGATTAGAAAGATTGATTCTATTGCTTGAACAAGCAGATGAATCCGCTTCCAAGCCACACAATGCACTCCATGCTTACCTCATTTCAGATAGTGAAGATGCTTTTATGCAAGGATTAACACTTGCGATCAATCTTAGAAAAAATATACCTGACTTCCGATTGATGACACATTGCGGCAATGGTTCATTGAAAAATCAATTTAAAAAAGCAGACAAAAGTGGCGCGCAATATGCGATTGTCATAGGTGAGCAGGAATTACAAGCTGGCATGGTTGCGATTAAATCATTGCGAGAAGAAATGCCGCAGCAAATGGTTAAGCAAGATGAATTGGTGGATTGGTTTAAAAAGATATAATTAATGTAGCCCGGCAAATCTCTTGCCGGGGCTCTTTCTCCGATTAAACAAAAAGCCCCGGCAAAAGATTTGCCGGGCTACACTACTTAAAAAATCCACCCCGCCATTCCCTCCGACCCAAAAATCTGTTTTAATACCAACCCAATGCGATGAACTCGCAGTTGTGCAGGATGTTAACAAGGAAAGCCTAATCGTAGGCATAGCTTCTGAGGATAGTCCCTTGACTGAATATTTAACAGAACAAGAACAGATAGAACTTTTAAAAAACTGGGTTAAACAATACGCTTTAGTCATTTTAGCAGGTGTTGTGATTGCGGTCATTGCAATCACTGGCTGGCGATATTGGCAGCAGCGTCAGACGCGTATTTTAAATCATGCATCAGCCGTTTATGATGACATGCTAACCATGCGCGCCCAAAATAATGCAGCCGGCACGCTAATCCAGGCACAAAAATTATTTACGCATTACCACCAAACGGTTTACGGACAATTAGCCGCCCTTGCTATCGCTAGAGACGCTGTGAACAAAAAAGATTTCGACGAAGCTAAAAAACAACTTAACTGGGTCATAGGCCACAGCAAAGTCGCTTCTATTCGACAAATTGCTTGCTTGCGCTTAGCACGCTTGCAGTTGGCAGAACAAAAACCAGAAGAAAGTTTAAAGACACTAGATGATGTCGATGATAAAAACTTCCTAGGCTTAATCAATGAAGTAAAGGGTGATGCGTATTTGGCCATGAAAAAACCTGATGAAGCACGCAAAGCGTATGCCGATGCCTTAAAAACATTGCCTAACGCTGATGTCTTACGTCCTCTACTGCAAATGAAATACGATAATCTAGCCACTTTTAAAAAAGATAATGCTAAATCGGCAGAATCAGAATAAGTAAGGTACTTATATGCGTAGCCATTTTTTAAAACATGCTTCTTTAACTGCTGCTGCCTTACTATTAACAGCATGTGCTGGTTTTTTTGATAAAGACAATACGCCAGAACCTACTCCGCTCTCCGATTACACTGCCGAGTTAAAACCCACTCAGCGTTGGTCAACTTACACCGGTCACGGTGCGGGCGATGAATATTTAAAAATGAGTCCGGCTATTGGCACAAATGCCATCTTAACAGCCAGCACCAAAGGCTTAGTCACCGCCGTTGATAAAAATACTGGGCATATTATTTGGCAAACAGATACACAGCTTCCTATTTTAGCAGGCCCTGCTGCAGGTAATGGCGTTGTTGTCGTTGGCAGTAGACAAGGCGATATTTGGGCTTTATCAGAAGCAACAGGCCAGTTACTTTGGAAAACAGATGTCACCGCTGAAATTTTAGCTAAACCTGCGATTGGCGATAATGTCGTTATCGTCAAATCAGTTGATGGCCAAGTACATGCTTATTCCGCCCAAACAGGTAAAGAACGTTGGTCGTATCAACAAGCGGAACCTTCTCTCATTTTACGCGCAGCCAGTGCGCCTGTTATTCAAAATAACAACGTCTTAATCGGCTTTGCTAGCGGCAACCTTTCTAAGTTCTCACTACAAGACGGCCGCTTACTGTGGATGCGCCCAATCGCACAAGCGGAAGGTGCTTTCGCTATCCAACGCATGATCGATGTCGATGCTGACCCAGTTGTTTACAACCATCATCTTTATGCGGCTACCTACCAAGGTCAAATTTCCTCATTAGACGCAAGCACAGGCGCTACCCTTTGGTCACATGACATTTCATCTTATACCGGTATGACTGCGGACGAAGAATCTGTTTATATTTCAGATGCTAAGGGTTATGTTTGGGACTTTAATGCTAATAGCGGCCTAGTTAACTGGCGCCAAACCCAGCTAGAAGCGCGCACCATTTCAGGTCCTGCAAATACTAATAATTACATCATTGTAGGCGACGCTGAAGGTTATTTGCACTGGTTGAGCAAGAAAGATGGTCATTTTTCTGCCAGAGTGCGTGCAGGATCCGCAATTTATGCTGCCCCTATTGTTCAAAACAATGTACTATACGCTCAAACTAATAAAGGCTATTTAGTTGCCTACACACTAAATTAAGAGTGAATCATGTTACCTGTTGTTGCTGTCGTCGGCCGACCAAATGTTGGCAAATCCACCCTATTCAATCGCCTCACACGCACGCGTGATGCGATTATTTCTGCTATCCCTGGCACCACGCGTGACCGTCAATATGGTGATGTTAACCATCTAGATCGTCATTTCATTATTATTGATACCGGTGGTATCACTGATGAAACCGATCGTGTCGGCGATTTAATTACCAAACAAGCAGAACAAGCTATTGAAGATGCGGATAAAGTCTTATTCATGATTGATGGCCGTAGCGGCATCACCTCTGAAGATCGCATGATTGCAGATTCTTTAAGACGTACAGGCAAAACCATTATTCTTGCCGTGAATAAAACAGAAGGGTTAGATCCTACTGTTAGTGGCAATGATGCTTATGAATTAGGCTTAGGTGCACCTGTCCCTATTGCAGCCGCGCATGGTTCTGGTATCACCAATTTAATTGAACGCCTTTTCCCTGAGCCTAATGTCGTTGAAGAAAGATACGAGACGGAAGCTGAAAGCCGCAATATCAAATTAGTATTAGTTGGTCGTCCTAACGTTGGTAAATCCACCTTAACCAATCGTATTCTAGGTGAAGAACGCGTCATCGTACACGATGCACCTGGGACTACGCGTGATAGTATTTTCATTCCATTTGAACGTAGAGAAAGGCATTTTACGATTATTGATACTGCCGGTGTGCGTAAGCGCAAAAGCGTATCAGAATTGCCTGAGAAGTTTTCCATTGTTAAAACCTTACAAGCGATTGAGAACTCAAACGTTGTATTGTTTGTCATTGATGCGCGTATTGGCGTATCCGACCAGGATTTAAAACTATTTGGATTTGTGTTGGATTGCGGTAAAGCGTTAGTCATTGCAGTCAACAAGTGGGACGGCATGACGGACGAAGACCGTGACCGCGTGCGCGCAACCATAGACAGACAATTAGATTTTGTTGATTTTGCCCGTGTACATTTTATTTCAGCATTACATGGTTCAGGCGTTGGCAACTTATTTGACTCTGTGACCGAAGCTTACGACTCTGCGGTAAAAAGATTATCCACCCCGCTTCTGACCAGACTGCTTCAGAAAGCAGTCGTTACACATCAACCGCCTTTAGTTCATGGACGTCGCGTAAAGCTACGCTATGCGCATCCTGGCGGCAACAATCCTCCCATTGTTGTTATCCATGGTAATCAGCTAGACGATCTCCCTGAGAGCTATCGTAAGTTCTTAGTACGGTTCTTCCAGGAAAAATTAGATTTGCATGGCACGCCTGTGCATATCCAATTTAAAACAACAGAAAATCCTTACGCAGATAAACGCTAAAACGCATAGTGTGTAGCCTGGATGG
>JBAQCP010000121.1:0-8105 GCA_049294295.1 Gammaproteobacteria bacterium
GCAGATGTTATTCGTGACGTGAAATTCACGAATGGTATACGGCAGGAAGAGGAAAATGGGTCAGTGAATGAGAGAGCAGCCGCCTAATGCAAAATATCTCGTACACAACATTTGACTATAGCTCCCATTAAGCGTGTGCATACTTGATTTCAATCAAAAGCCATCATATTCTGAAGGGATTATTCATTTGGCTGTCCATCATTCTGAATTGAGCGATCAAACGATACGTGAACTTGTTAAATGAATTAGAGCGCGAACATCATATTGTTTCAAGCCAAGCATTTGCATATTCATCAAAAGAGGAATTGGCTTTGTTTTTTAAAGAAGGGTATCTCAAGGATTTCGAATTAAATATTTATGATGCTATTACTGGTATATCTTTTAGCAAAGATCTGCCAGCACCAGCAAATATCTCGGTATCTGACAAATCAGAACTATCCTATAAAATAGCTTATACTATTAGATGATCGTTTTAAGAAACCAATATCAAAAAACGAGCATATATCTTAAATGATAGATCATGCAAGTGGGGTTAGTTAACTTATCATTGCTTGCTTGAATCCATCAACTATAAAGGCCGGTAACTCCTATTACCGGCCTTTATGGCCGATTGGTTCGGGTGGATTCAACTTGCTAATGCAACTACCATATAACCTATTATACATTACGTGACATTAATATAACCTCATCATGTGAATATAAGTCTTTAATCACCGCAATCTCTTTTGCTTTCAATACGTTCTCATACAATGCTTTTGCTGCATTATCAGTTCGCGTTGAAACTAAAACTGCTTTTAGCTTTGCATTGGTATCTGAGAGATAATCTTTGATGTGTGAAAGAGATTTATTGATTAACAGCGTACCTATACCGCGCCCTTGATGTGGCTTGTTTACAGCGATTTGTTCAAGCTCCATTACTGATTCTTGCCTAAACCCACTTTTTTGTATCCATTGTATATAACCAATAACCTTATCCTTCTCATCCCTAGCAACAAACAACATAATTCTTGGATAAGCTGCAAAATTACAGCTTATCCAACTGCTTGAATTTCTTTGTCTAGGAAATTCCTGAGAATGAAGCTTTGCAACTACATCTATATCTTCACTATGCATTGGTAAAATAATAACAGGCAATTTGTCCTCCTAATGCTCATTCTTGAAAAACCTCATTAGGAGTTTTAAATCCGAGTGTTTTTCGGGGTCGATTATTCAATTTGTCTGCTATTATATCAAGGTGTTGGTCGTGAACATTAGTTAATTCAGAGCCTTTCTTAATGTATTGCCTTACTAAGCCATTAGTATTCTCATTTAACCCGCGCTCCCAAGAGGAATATGGATGTGCAAAATAAAAATCGGCATTAAGCGCCAAACTAATTTCTTCATGCTTCGCAAATTCACACCCATTATCTGAAGTGATGGTAAAAATAGTATTTTTGTATTTCTTTAAACTAGTTACCGTAGCTGCTTTTGTTATTTCGCTGGTTCTATAAGCTAGCTGAGCATCGCTACAGCTGGCTTGTTCTTGACGACCATTATTTGCCAATCAAACCGATTCAAGAATTTATTCGCTATCTTGAAAATATTGAACGCAGTCCTAATACCATCCAAGCGTATGCTAATCACCTGAAATTATATTGGGAATATTTGCTGTTTATTTGCAAAGGCTGGAATGAAGTTAAATTGGACGATTTTGCTGCGTTTATTAGCTGGCTTAGGCAACCCAATCCTTTGGTAATTTCGTTGATTCCTGAGGAAGCTAAGCGCCTTGAATCCACTGTTAATACGATACTGGCATGGGATCACTATTAATAACAGCATCACAGGTAGCAATCCACTTACAATAAATTCAAGACTAGGTACTGCTATTTTAAACGATAACTTAGCTATCGGAAGTTTGGCTATCAATGGCAATGCAACTACCATTAATGCAAATAATATTACAACGCCCCTGTTACTTTTGGCGCTAATATTGCCATGTTGGGAAGTTCCATAAGCTTTACTAGGGGTGTAACAGGTAGTGGTCGAGATATTTCACTCACAGGCCAACCTGGTCTAGACAACAGCTTTACATTAATAGGACCAATCTCTGTTAGTAATATCACAGTGACGGGTAATAGTACTGGCAATAATTTACTTGCAGTCGATGCTGGCAGTATTGAGAATTGGTCTATTACGGGAGTTAACCTAGGTAACTTAAGTGTTTCAGGTCTGACGGGGAATTTAGCTTTTAACGTAAGCGTTCGGTCATGTACATAGATGAACGGTTTCTAATTGTCATTTACATGACTCACTCTATTTCACACTGTACAATAAGATAGGCACATTCAAATCATGCTCTAGGACGAGGCTTATCGGATGTTCAATTTTCATTTATCATCTTCCACGCTAGCTGCTCTAGGTGCAGCGGCACTCTTTGGTGCCAGCACACCATTTGCCAAGGCACTTCTTGGCAATGTGACGCCTTTATTACTTGCAGGCCTGCTATATTTAGGCAGCGGCATCGGATTGGCACTTGCCCGTACAATCAGAGATCGTGGCTGGAAAACTACTGGATTGGCACATTATGAATGGGTTTGGCTCTTAGGAGCTATCGGTTTTGGCGGAGTTTTAGCACCTACCCTATTAATGATAGGTCTTGTCAAAACAACTGCTGCATCAGCTTCACTATTACTAAATCTAGAAGCCGTTTTAACAGCGGTATTAGCATGGGTTTTTTTTAAAGAAAGCACTGACCGTAGAATCATAACTGGTATGTTTCTTATCGTGGCAGGCGGCATTGCTTTATCCTGGCCAAACCAACAAACCACTCATAATTTGCTAGGAACTCTAGCAATAGCAGGCGCCTGTCTATGCTGGGCGATTGATAATAACTTAACGCGAAAAATATCATCGGCAGACTCCATGGCTATTGCTGGAAGCAAAGGACTCATATCAGGAATAGTTAATGTAAGTCTAGCATTGGTTATAGGAACAAAACTTCCTGCTTGGTCACAAATAAATTATGCATTGCTCGTTGGTTTTTTCGGATACGGTGTTAGTCTTGTGTTATTTGTATTAGCTCTACGCGGACTCGGCACTGCTCGAACTGGCGCCTATTTTTCTATCGCTCCTTTCATTGGTGCAGCCATTGCAATTCTATTCTTTCATGAGCCAACGACGCCCTTATTTTGGGCGGCGGCTGTTTTAATGGCTATTGGTGTTTGGATACATCTTACTGAAAATCATGAGCACGTGCGCACTCATGAAGAACTTTACCATGATCATTCGCACTCCCATGACGAACATCACCAACATGGGCATGATTTTCCGTGGAATGGGAAAGAGCCTCACACGCACCCACATCAGCATGAGCATCTAACCCATTCCCATCATCATTATCCAGACACGAATCATAGACATAAACACAAATGAGTGCTTTAAATACCCCAAAGGTAAACATGTTATGTAAGCGTCTAGGCATCTACTTGGCTAGACGCTTACGGGACATGATATAATACGAGTTGAACAACCAGTTTACCAATAGTAGCCCTCTATTAGGACTTAGATATCATGAATTTATGGTTAGAATTATTACTAATGCTCGTAATTATTTTAATTTCAGCGCAACTATTTTCGTCAGCAATTCCCAATTTGACAAAGTATAACGTATAGCTTCACCGATTTTGCTTTGCACGGGCACTTTGGTGAGGTTGCTATCCAGCCATGTTTTGAATGCTTTTAACTTTGGCTTTGCTTTTTCATTACGCAATGCAAATCTATATGATGGCGATGCATTTTCTTCACGCGATTCATTTTCGATTTTGTATAATGCTTTGAAATATTTGATGGCTTCATGTGCCAGGCCATCAGTTTTAGATATCTTGATAATATCCGCAAACTTTCTGCGTGCATGCGCCATGCAGCCGACCCTGACAATGCCGTCATCTTTATCTGCAAAGTTATAGCCGGAATAAGCATCGGATTGCAGATAGCCTTTAAAGCCAGCTAAAAACTCTTCTGCATGATATCCGCCACGCGTCTCTTGATATTCATAGACAATGCATGGTTTTATGCCGCCTCCACGGTAACACCAGATATAAGATTTGGATTTATTACTGCGGCCTATTTCATCCAGCACTTGTACTGTTGTCTCATCAGCTTGCGCATAATCATAAACAATAATGTGCTCGCGTAATAATTTCACTAACGGTTGGCATAATTCAGACACCTTGAGCAACCAGCCGCACAAGCTGCTACGCGGCATATCAATGCCTAATCTATTTATGAATATCAATAACTTGATAGGCAATGCCGGCAGTCAATTACGATTATCCTCAAAATTTTCTGCTCTGAACTTTACTAGTTCAAATAGCGGATTCGTTGATGACCCATTAACATTTAGTCAATTTTATCAATTTTCTACTTTAAATAATGGATCTAAAATCATATTGTTAGCACCAGCAGTTTATAATATTACTACTAATCAATTAACTATTAATGGTGTAATTGTGCCTATAGCAGGGTTTAACTATCTCGATTTCAGCGGCAATATTTTATTCATAGCTCCCCCTCCTCCTATCCCTGAAGGGTTCATTGCTAGAATTTTATCACCTTATACGCAGTTACCAACGGTTAATGATCATGGGCTACAGTCTGTCTCCATTACTAATAATGTAAGCGGTAAATTATCGAACCTAAGAGAAATACTAAATAATTTAAATCTATCATCAAATACAGAAGAATTATCAGTCATTGCATTTGAACTGCGCACAAATCTGAATAATATCCTTGGAATATTAAGGCTTATGTCAGAAAATAATGCTAGGGATATTGGGGAAGAGCAAAAAGATTATATTAAAGATATAATAGATGAATCTAATCGCGTCATTGAGGCTATACCTGAACTTTAACCTAACCCGCCACCATATTCTAAGCAGATGCTAAAAAATAAGCTCATTGAAATCTAGGATGGTTTACTATCTTAGATTCCGCTCTTCTAACCTTGATTGTTAGACCACCTGCCCTGCCGCCCACCCAGACGACCACGCCCATTGGAAATTATACCCACCAAGCCAACCACTAACATCAAGCACTTCACCTATAAAGTACAAACCTTTAACATCCATGACTTCCATCGTTTTAGATGAAATATGGTTGCAGTCTACACCACCTAAGGTTACTTCCGCTGTTCGATAGCCTTCAGTCCCGTTAGGTAACACATACCAAGCGTTTAATTGCTTACCCACTAGCTCTAACTCTTTATTGGAAATTGAATTTATTTTTTTCTCAGCAAGTTCTTTTGGCAAGATAATCTCTACAACCCGTTTAGGTAACAAATCCGATAAAATAGTATTTATTTGCTTTAGAGGATGCTCTGCTCTCGCATGATTCAAATAATCAATCGCATTTAATTCAGGCAGCAAGTTAATTGTTATATTTTCCCCAGCTAACCAATAAGATGATATTTGCAAAATAGCAGGCCCACTCAAACCACGATGAGTAAATAAAATATCTTCTTTAAAACTTGCTCTATCGTTGCTAACGATTGCAGGAATCCCAATGCCGGATAGTCCAGCTAATTTTTCTTTATCTTGTACATGCAGGGTAAGTGGCACAAGACCTGCTCTGGTCGGCCAAACAGAAAGGCCAAATTGTTCAGCAACTTTATAACCAAAAGGGCTAGCGCCCATGGTTGGAATAGATAAGCCGCCACTCGCAATGACTAATGATTCACAATGAAAATCACCACGATTGGTTTTAACATTAAAACTATTGTCATTTATTTTTTTAATGCTAAGGATATTAGTATCTAATTGAACCTTAGCATTAACACGTGCACATTCTGCTAATAGCATATCAACAATATCTTTAGATTTATGATCGCAAAAAAGTTGCCCTAATGTTTTTTCATGAAAAGGAATATGATATTTTTTGACTAATTCAATAAAATCCCATTGCGTGTAACGGCTTAATGCCGATTTACAAAAATGCGGATTATGTGAAATAAAATTATCAGGATGGGCATGGTAATTGGTAAAATTACAGCGGCCACCGCCAGACATGAGAATTTTTTTACCGGCTTTATTTGCATGATCTAACACAACGGCTTTACGCAGACGTTTGCCCGCTTCTATCGCGCACATTAAACCTGCCGCTCCCGCTCCAATAATTAGAACATCTAATTTTTCTATCATTTGTAACCATTATGATTATTTGTATGTTGCAAAGAGAGTAATAGGTTGCTCTTAATATATCAACCCAATACTAAGGAATAGCCTGTAACTAATTGAAATAAAAGTGATTATACATTTCATACCGATTAAAATTTGAACTTCCTACGTATTTGGGTCAATATACAGGGTCAAATAATATATAAAAATAAATGACGAGGTTGATATGCGGCATTATCCAGCCATATTAGGCAAGCTACTATTAATCACCCTTATGCTGACTGCAAACGTTGCTATCGCCTTCAATACTAGCACTAAGCCCATCATACTTAATGGAAAACAATTAACAATAGAAGACGTTACTGTCATTTCAAAGCACGGTCGTTTAGTGGTAATTGATGCAAATGCTCTTGGAATAGTCAAACGATCGCATCAACTACTCTTGCTTGCCGCTGAAAAAGACCTGCCTGTTTACGGCTTGAATCGTGGCGTCGGTCTAAATAAAGATAAAACTATTTTCAAAGGCAGTGCCTTGACGCCTGAAGCTCGTAAAGAGTCTGAGCAATTTAATATGAATGATATTTACGCCACAAGCGCGGCAGTTGGGCCCAATGCGCCTAAAGAAATCGTGCGCGCAGCAATGATTGTTAGACTAAACACTCTTTTGCTTGGTAATGCTGGCGTGCAACCTGCCGTCGTTAATATGCTTGTTGAATTTTTGAATCAAGATATCACTCCAATCTTCCCTTCTGGCGGCTCTATTGGTGAAGCGGATATTACCATTCTCGCTCATATTGGATTAGCGATGACGGGCCATGGAGACGTCTTATATAAAGGGAAAATACTACCTGCTAGTAAAGCATTACAAAAAGCAGGCATGCAACCTTTACATCTATATGCTAAAGATGCGCTTTCTATTTTTAGCTCTAACGCTTATACCGCTGGCATGGCTGCCTTAGCGGTTTATGACGTTGAAAAACTAGTCGATAAATATGAGTTATTAGTCGCGCTAAGCTTAGAGGGAATCAATGGAAACATTGCGCCGTTTCTTCAACCTGTTCATGCCATACGAGCTTACCCTGGCCAGGATGTTTCATCAAAGCGCATTATGGAACACCTTCAAGGTAGTTATTTATTAGAGACATCGCCGAAAAGAGCCCTTCAAGATCCTCTTAGCTTCCGAACAGCTAGCCAAGTAAGTGGCGCTGTGCGTGATATATTAAACGAATTAAAACGTGAACTGACGTTGCAATTAAATTCTTCCGATGACAACCCTGCTGTCATTATCGGCATTAAACCTGCTGCGAATGCTTCACCTCAAGAGAAATCTTATTATGTCAGTAATGGCGAATTGTTTGGTGCTATTATTCCGACAGCCAATTTTGAACCTATCTCTTGGGTGTTAACAATTGAAAAATTAAATATTGCCTTGGGTCACTTATCTGCAAGTGCTACGCAACGTATTATTAAACTAAGCTCTATTTGCATCAATCAAATGTCACGGTTCTTATCGCCTGATCAAGCAACGATTGCATTTGCTGCTATTCAAAAACCCATTATGTATTTGAATACTGAGATACAACAAGAAAGCATTCCTGTATCTACTATTTCTTATCCGGTAGCTGGTGAAATTGAAGATACAGCAACTAACTCATTACTTGTTGTTGAGCACTTAGATAAAATCATTGATAACCTTTATCAAATTATGGGGTTTGAGTTAATACATGCAAGTCAGTCGATTGATCTTAAAAAATTGCAGATGCCTAATCTTTCGCTAGGGAAGGATACTGGTGATTTGTATTCTAATTTTCGTAAGGTTATTCCATTTTTGCAGAAGGATAGAGAATTGACGTTGGATATTCGAAAGGCGTATGTATTTATTAAGAGATTTAATTAAGCCGCAGTCGTCATTGCGAGCCACTACGCTCTGGATGACAGTAGTGGCTCGCAATGACA
>JBAQCP010000122.1:0-10182 GCA_049294295.1 Gammaproteobacteria bacterium
ATCCCTCGCTATGCTCGGGATGACAGTGTGGGTGGCTCGGGATGACAATAGTGGCTTGCAATGAAACATCCAAGTAACACATTACCAATGAAGTAAAATAGGGATAAATTTTTAATGCAGCATTCTAAGCTAATCACCTATCTTTTATTAGCAATCCTTACTTTTGCCTCTCAAGCTTTTGCAGCCCCTCCTTTCATTACTGATGATGCCGAGCCCGCTGATTACCGGCAACTTCAAATCTACCCCTATGCAAGCACTATCAGCCAAACTCATTCCACTATGGTTTACATGCCTAGTTTCGAATTTGATTATGGCATTATCCCTCACACTGAATTTCATATTATTTTTACGATGGCCACCTATTTGCCTGAGCAAGGAGGCAACCCTGCCTTACTTAAACGCGCAACAGGTATAGATGATACCGAAGTCAACTTTAAAACCCGACTTCTATCAGAGACCAAATACAGACCTGGGATTGCCATTGCGCCCACCTTGGAACTACCGACAGGCAACAGTAAACGCCTACTAGGTAATGGCCGCTTATGGACGAAATTACCTATCTGGATACAAAAAAATATGGGAACTTGGGTGACCTATGGTGGAGGTGGCTATGTCTTTAATAGCGCACCAGGCATGAAAAATTACTTATATGGTGGATGGCTGTTACAAAAAAATTTCACGGAACATTTTTCATTTGGTGGAGAAATCTTTTCACAAGGTACAGCAGCCACTCATAGGGATCCCCCTTTTCAAGATGAGGGCTCAGTCACCCTTTTAAATTTGGGCGCTATTTATAATGTAAATAACAATAATAATTTCTCTATCTCACTAGGGCATTCCATTATAGGTACGCCGCAGTGGGTAGGATATGCAGGCTTCTATCACAGCATTCAAACTTAAAGAGAATTACTCATTTCTGAATCTGATTCTAAATCTGAAGCTTGGATTACTTTTAAATCATAATTTAAACGAAGCCGGTTATTTAAGCTTATTAGATATTTAGCACCATAATCACTGGATGAAATAATTATATCGTATATTTGCGTCAATGCTCGAGGCACCGCAGACAATGCATCTAAAGAAAAATATCGGCTACCCTCTGCCCGCAAGGATTGCCTCACATCATCAGCAATTAACGCTAAGTGCTGATTAGTAAAATTGCACATTGCTAAAACAGCTTCTTGCAGCAACATAGGCATAACAACCCCATCTTGATACCGCTCTTCATTAGTTAAATCGATGAGATCCGCTGTCTTGGTAATAATATTTTCCTTTTCCATCTCAGCCAAAAAGGCTTTTGTCCTGTTATAACCCCGCTCACCCAAATAATCTTCTGTTAAATAACCAATTATTTGTTCAAAAAAAGGCTTCTCCATTCTTGCTTCATAAGTAGCAAGCCTTGGCTGAAGCTTGTTTTTAATGATTTGCTTAGCGATATTAATACTCACCAAATGATCGATATTTGACCTACTTGAAAACATGATTTTTTCTCGTTTCTTATTATTTGTTATG
Organism: Gammaproteobacteria bacterium; assembly: GCA_049294295.1. GTDB lineage: Bacteria > Pseudomonadota > Gammaproteobacteria > DSM-16500 > DSM-16500 > Aquicella. The sequence continues at coordinate 1,513 of JBAQCP010000122.1, forward strand.
TTATATTGTAACGACTTTATCGAATGAGTAAAGATTTTTATGATATCAACTAGTACTATACGCATGACCCCTTTGCGTACTGAAATCTTCGCATTAATCGCCCAAGCCAAGCACCCCATTACGGCTTATGAATTATTAAGACAATTACGTGCTTCTAGAGCCAACTCTGAACCACCAACTGTTTATCGCGTACTTGATTATTTACAAGATAATCGTTTAATTCATAAAATTGCTAACAACAATACTTATATAGTCTGTGACAAACCGCACAAACCTCATTTAGGTCAAATTTTCCTCTGCAAAAATTGCGGGAATTCGTTTGAAACTCATGATACGAATGTTATTAATACCATTAAAGAATATGCTAAAAAAAATCATTTCCATCTTTCACAAGATTTAATTGAAATGACTGGCATCTGCCATCATTGCACAGGCGGAGAATAATTATGGAAAAAACCCTAATAAAAATATTGCAAGGATATCGTTCCTTTAGAAGAAAATATGCATTAGGTGATAACGCCATCATGCAACATCTCTCTAGCAACGGCCAGCAACCAGAAGCCATGGTTGTTTCTTGCTGTGACTCTAGAGTGGATCCTGCATTAATTTTACAATGCGATCCAGGTGATTTATTTGTTGTTCGCAATATTGCAAATATTATTCCACCCTACGAAAAAGATGAAGCCCATCATGGTACTAGTGCGGCATTAGAATTTGGTGTTTGCTTTTTAAAAGTAAAACATCTTATTTTATTAGGCCATAGCCAATGCGGTGGTATCCAAATGCTGTTAAATGAGCATCGTGGAATACCTAATGATTTTATTTCAAATTGGGTATCAATCGTAAAAGCACCACATGAAAATTGTGACACAGATGATTACGCAAAAATGGCGCTGCATCACTCATTAGAAAATTGCTTAACCTTTCCATGGATTCGAGAAGCGCTGGAAAATAATGATTTACATATCCATTTATGGTTTTTTGATGTGAAGAAAGGACAGGTGTTTAATTATTCTAAAGATGCGGGTGAATATCAGCCGTTGGAGTCTGTGGCTGATTTGATTTAAGCTATCTATAAACAAAAAACCCGCCATAAGCGGGTTTTTTGTTTTAAAACATTAGTTACTTTAAAAGTAAAAGCAGGCTTAAGCTAACACCTTCTCTTTCACTGTTAACTGTGCTCTGACTAAAAGCGCCTTATCAACCGGAATCAATAAAGTATCTGCACCTTTCTTAGGAACCATCTGCTGCTTAATGTCAGGATTAAGCTTCTTTAGTGTTTTGATATTCACACCAGAATTAGCAGCTACTTTTTCTAAGTTAACCGTTGAGCTCACTTTCACTTCTGTAAAGTAAGGCTTATCAGCGATAGGTGGCAACACGATACCGTATTTCTCAGGATTACTCACAATAGCCGCAACCGCTAATAATCTCGGTACATAATATTGTGTTTCTTTAGGCACGTGTAGATCCCAAAAATTTTGAGTTCCTGCACGACGCGCAGCGGAAGCAACACAACCTGGTCCGCAATTGTAAGCAGCGATTGCTAAATACCAATTACCTTTAAAGTTGTTCGCAAGATCATTGAAATAAGCTAACGCGGCTTTAGTAGATGCAACCACATTACGACGACCGTCGTAACCAGGCATCACCTTCACACCTAATTCGTGTGCAGTGCCTGACATTAACTGCCATAAGCCTGTTGCACCCTTACTAGAATGATCATTCGGATTAAACTCACTTTCAATCACAGGTATTAATGCGATTTCAGCAGGCAATCCGCGCGCTTGCGTTTGCTTGTGAATGAAATAAATGTATGGACCCGCTGCTTTCAGAATGTCGTAGAGTCTGCCTTCATCCGCTAATAGTTTACGGATTTCAGCTTGGACTTGTGCAGATTGAGTTTTGTGATCGATGGTAAACTCATTCCGCAAACTACTCCAGATTGAAACAGTTGGCGTTTGCTGACTTGCTGCGTTTTGAATAGTTAAGAGAGGAGTAAGAATAGCAATGTTTTTACTACCGCCATCCCAAACTATTAAAATGCTACAAGTGAGTAAAACTAAGATTAGTAATTTTGATGTTTTAGTTATTATTTGCATGGAACGGATCATACACGAAAATAATGCTTTTGTCCATTTTCCAGGGGAATTACCGGTAAATGATTAATATTTATAGAGTTATATAATGCAAAAATAGCATTATTTAGCACAAAAATCGTTATTTAAAGAAACAATATTGTGAATTTAACTTTAAATAGCTTAATAAATAACGGAAAAAAATATTACGCGACTATCATTATATTAATGATAACTATGCATAATGTTAAAAAATTAAATAATATTTAAGATATTCATTTACATTAAATCGCATTGATCATGCAAATGCTGTACTTGTTCTTGCCAATATTGCGATGTATTAAACCATGGGAAATTTCGAGGAAAAGCGGGATCTTCCCAACGTCTTGCAAGCCATGCAGAGTAATGCAACATTCTTAATGCGCGTAATGCTTCAATCAAATGTACTTCACGATAATTAAAATCATAAAATTCTTCATAGCCATATAAAATATTATTTAATTGCGCGCTACGCTCATCTTTTGTGTTACCAGAAATTAACATCCAAAGATCTTGAATCGCAGGACCCATTAAACAATCATCTAAATCGACAATTTGTGGACCCGCATCATTCCATAAAATATTTCCAATATGACAATCGCCATGTAAACGAATGTATGGAACATTTACTACTTTATCAAATTGATGCTGAACCGCTTGCAAGAGTGAATCAACGACTTCGGTATAAGAAGTTTTTAATTCATCAGGAATGAAATTATTTTCTAATAAAAATTGATAAGGCTTATGACCGTAACTCTGCACATCTAAGCGAATACGATGCTCGAACGGTTTAATCGCACCGACTGCATGAATGCGCCCAATAAAGCGCCCTATCCACTCTAAATGTTCGTTGTTATCTAAATCAATTGTACGTCCACCTTGCCGTGGAAAAATGGCAAAACGGAAATTTTCAAACTCATGTAATGTCTTACCATTAATAATCAGCGGCGCCACAACAGGAATATCGTGCTGTACTAGCTCTAATGCAAATTGATGCTCTTCTTCAATGGCAGCATTCGTCCAACGATTAGGGCGATAAAATTTAGCAATCACGGGCACGGCATCGTCTATACCTATTTGGTAAACACGATTTTCATAACTATTTAATGATAAGAGACTACCACTACAACGAAAGTCTAAACTTTCAATGGCATTTAATATAAGGGTGGGATCGAGATTGGCATACGGGATATTAGTATTCAAGGTTTACTTCGCTTAAAAAAACAACCCGCCAGAAGGCGGGTTGTTTTCAAGAACAAACTTAGTCAATAACAGAAACGTCTTCAGCTTGTGGGCCTTTCTGTCCTTGCGCGATGTTAAATTCTACGCGTTGACCTTCTTGAAGGGTGCGGTAGCCATCACCTTTGATAGCGCGGAAATGTACGAATACATCTGGACCATCTTCACATGTAATAAAACCAAAACCTTTATCATTATTGAACCACTTAACGGTTCCTACTTGACGTGACATAACTTATAACCTTTATAAAATAAAATGAACACGCTAACTGTAGCAGGATTTTTTCATTAAGTCTGTTTTTTTATAAAGAATTTTGCAGAAATCTGGTATTTCGGCATTTTCTAGAACCATTCTGCATTTATAGAGGCAGTTCTAGCCACTGCGGAGGTAATAAGCTGCTTACTGACCAACACTTGGAGATATTGATCCATGGTACACATTCCTAGATCGCCGCTAGTTTGTATGGTTGAGATCATATGTGCAATCTTATCTTGTCTTATTTGATGCCTAATAGCCGCATTGACTAGCATGATTTCAAAGGCGGCTATGCGCCCGCCATTGATTTTTCTCACTAATTCCTGGCAAACAACTGCTTTTAGCGACTCTGACAAAAGATTGCGCACCCTGTTTTTCTCAGCATTAGGAAATACGTCTATCATGCGGCTAACGGCCAAGGGAGCAGAGCTTGCATGCAGGGTGGCCATGACTAAATGGCCCGTTTCTGCCGCTGTCAGCGCTAATCTGATGGTTTCTAAGTCACGAATCTCACCTAGCAGGATAACATCAGGGTCCTGCCTTAAAGCAGAACGAAGCGCTGTGGCAACGTCCAAGGTGTCACGACGCACCTGCCTTTGATTAATAAGGCTTTTTTTGTTCTCGTAGATGTATTCAATGGGATCTTCAATCGTAATGATATGGCAAGCACGAATAGAGTTAATATAGTCGACCATAGCCGCCAGTGTTGTGCTTTTACCAGAACCGGTAGGGCCTGTTACCAATACTAGGCCGTGCGGAAGCAGTAATAAGGACTTTAAAACGGATGGAATGCCTAATTCTTCAAACGTAGGGACTTTTTCGGGTATCACACGAAAAACAGCGGCCACCCCGCGAAGCTGGTGCAAGACATTTACCCGAAAATTACCAATATTAGGCAACGAGAGCGCCATATCGAATTCAAGCCTAGATTCCAGCTCTTGCTGCTGCAGCTCGTTTAAAATGCTGTAAATGAGGCGTTTAGTGACATCTGAAGGGAGAGCGGGTAAATCTTTGATAGGATGCAAATCGCCGTTAACACGCATCATAGGGGGTAATCCGGGGAGCAGATGTAAATCCGACGCGTGCTGCGCGACGCTGACTTCCAACAACTCCGTGAGCTCCATGCCCCACTCCTAATATTTACTCTTACCTATATAGTACAAAAAATAGGGAACAAATACTAGCGAGGGTTACCCTGATACGAAATTTTTAACTTATTTTACAATACGTTAACTCTAACATTCATGGCGGCAGCAATTAAACGAAAATCTTCAGCTGGGATACGTAAAATACCAAACTTGAAAATATTACCCCAACGCTCTTTATCTTTAATAAATTTTAAACGGCTAATTAAAGGAGCAATGGGCGCATCTTTGGCATTGAGATATTTTGCTGAGCGTCTATGGATGTTGCGGATATCACGCATATCAATCTTATACACTTCTTCACCCGTCACACAACCAATAGCCGTAAAGCTTTGGCAAGGCGTCGTATTGCCTGGTTCAAACTTCGGCGAATAATACAAAACACCATCACCCGCTTTCATTCGTCTTAGCGGATGCGCTTTTCCGTGTGATTCTTGTGCGATACTTTCAATGATGCTTCTTTTGGCGCGTTGCTTCGTGTCGATCAAAATCCAATAATTAGTCATTACAATTCCTCTTTGAATGTTTTCGATTATATTGACCAGGGATAGGTTGTCAATTAGTTAAGAATAAGTTCAAGTAATTCGCTAACTGATTGACAAAATAGAACACACCTATATAGAGTTGTACAGTTTCAATAAAAGTTGTCATTAGGGAAGGGAGCAGTAAATGGATATCAGCGAAATAAAACTAAGTGAACTAGCTAAAATTACTGGTTCAAACGCAGCCACATTAAAAACTTATTTCGAAGGACATGACCCCGCTCACGTTAGAAGGCTCAATAATCGTATTATTGGATTAAGCCCCGAAGCCGTTGAAGGCTATATTAAAAACGTTGGCTTAGATTATTTTTATCGTCCAGCTGTTCTTTTATCTGCAAATTTATGTGGTGGCGTTGGAAAAACATCCACTATCTATAATTTAGGTGCCGCTTTGCGCCGCATTACGGGTAGAAATACGCCGATTATCTATGTGGATGGCGATTCTCAAGGTAGTTTTACTTCCGTCGTATTTGGCAAACCAGCAGACGATAACGAACCCATTCTAGTTGATTTCTTGGAAGGTAAAGCATCTATTGATGATATTTTGACTGAAATTAAAGATAACATCTGGTTTGTAAAATCCAACCTTAACCAAGCATGGATTGATAAAGTATTAACAAAACCACAAGATATTAAGAAAGGCATGCTACGTTTTTATGAAGCACTGTTTGAAAAGTTTGGTCGTGATACGAAAATCTTCCAAGATCATACGCCACAGCTATCCAATCTTTTTGCTTCTAGTGTTTGCGCATTAAACCAATTAGATGCTTCTGTCTTAAAAGCTACCTTAGTCCCTCTTCGTAGTGATAAATTTGCTATCCAAGGTGCTAGCTATATCTTAAAGGAAATAGAGGAAATCACTGACACATTCTCCTTACAAAATACTATGGATGTACATTGCTTCTTCTCAAGTATTGATAAGCGCATATCCACCACTGCGGATGCTTTGCGTGTCGCAAACTCCCAGGAAAATATCTTAAAGCATCTATCTTCTGTTGTTGTGCGTTATTGCTCAGCCGTAACAAAAGGCATTATGTCTTCCAATAATGTATATGCAATGGGCAGAACCAACAATGCCGCGCAAGATTATCAAGATTTATTGCAATACGTATTTAGTTTTGGTCAAACCAAGGATATTGTACATGGCTAGCCTTCAAGAAATCGCCGGATCTCTTAATATTGATATACCGGAACGTAAACCATCGACCAATAATAAAAAAAATATTGGTCAAAAACGCAGAGCGTGGCTGGCTGAGGACACCCCGGCCGCTCCACCACCAGCTGAGGAAAAGGTAACGCCTAAGACTAGCCCGCCACCACCACCGGTTGAAGAGAAGCCTATTGCTAAACCTAGCACACCAGAAAAACCGGCCGTTGTTAAACAAGCAGAACCTACCTGGCAGCCTTTCGTCTGGCCCAGCTCAACTAAGTAGCAGATGAAACATCAATATCAATTAACATTACATATTTTTAGAAGAGATTTACGCTTACAGGATAATACTGCCTTAATTGAGGCACTAGCCTCCTCAGAAGAAGTGATTCCATGCTTTATCTTCGACAGCAGACAAGTCGAGGATAATGCTTATAAAGGTGACCACTGCATACAGTTTATGTTGAATTCATTACATGAACTAGATACAGAACTTAAGAAGAAAGACAGCCAACTGTATTTCTTCTCTGGGATTGCTGAAGATGTTATTAAGCGGCTTCTACAAGATGATAGGATTGATGCGGTTTTCATTAATCGAGATTACACCCCTTTTAGCCTTCAACGTGATCAGCATATTCGAGAAATATGCGAACAAAAGAAAATTGACTTTCATTGCTATGCTGATGCACTGCTGCATGAGCCTGAAGAGGTTTACAAGCCAAACAAACTGCCGTATACAGTTTTTACGCCTTTTTATAAAAAAGCATCTCAATTAGCAGTGGCGGCACCTAGAAAAAACATTCACAGTAATTATTATCGCGGCAATATTACCTCCTCTAATGCCCGTGTATTAAATGACATGCAAAAAGATAGCACCAAACTTGCTGTCAAAGGCGGTCGCAAAGAAGCACTTACCTTATTAAAGAAAGCAACAGACTTTTATGATTATCAGTTAAGGAGAGACTTTCCTGGTCTGGATAGTACGACGAAATTATCGGCACACAATAAATTTGGCACACTTTCTATTAGAGAATTTTACCATTTCGTGGCAAATCATCTAGGCAAATCACACTCGTTAATTAATGAAATGTACTGGAGAGATTTTTTCACCCATATTATCTTTCATTATCCCGCTGTTTTAGGGAAGTCGTTTCAAGAAAAGTTCGCGGCCATTCGATGGAAAAATAATCATACATACTTCAAAGCTTGGTGTGAGGGCTTAACAGGCTTTCCAATTGTTGATGCGGGTATGCGTGAGTTGAATGAGACGGGCTACATGCATAATCGTGTTCGTATGATTGTGGCGTCTTTTCTCACAAAAGATCTGCATATCGATTGGCAATGGGGTGAAAAATATTTTGCGCAAAAATTAGTGGATTACGATCCGGCCGTTAATAATGGGAATTGGCAGTGGGCAGCCTCGACTGGATGTGATGCACAGCCTTATTTTCGTATCTTTAATCCATGGTTACAGCAAAAAAAATTTGATGCAGACTGTGTTTACATCAAACGTTGGGTGCCAGAATTGGCAGATATCGAGCCTAAAAAAATTCATTCTTTATATATGGATGAGCAATTTGTTCCTAAATATGCGCGACCGATTGTCGACCATGGCAGTCAAAGCCAGCAAGCCAAAATACTTTATAAACAATCACAGGAGTTATTATGAAAAAGTTATTAATCGTTATGTTAGGGTTTATTTCTTTAAATACATCAGCACTTGAACTAAGTGATTTTGATTGCTCGTCTGATCAAGTATCTGCTAACGGCTTAAAATTAATATTGAATAAAAAAATGTCGGGCAATAAACCTCAAGTTTATGCTATCAAGAATACGACTGATAAAGATGTTGAATTGAATCATGTTAAGCCAGGCGGAATGGGCGCCGGTTGGACATCTGCTTTATCCGCAGGAAAATGGTCTGCTTTAGCATTAACTGAAAAGAATTTTAATTTAACTTGTGCAACAGATAACAAAGCTACTAAATGTGAAAACTTATTAGAAGTTTGTCACATGAAAGCTGTCAAAATAAAAGCGAATGGCAGTTATTGGGTAGCAGAAAATAAATCTTGGGATGAAATTGCTGAAAAACTTAAATAAATATTGGCACTGTTGTTGTAGCGAGCAGGTTGCCCTTCGAGACGGCGCTACGCGCCTCCTCAAGGCGAATGGCCAACACTCTCGAACCGTTCGCCCTGAGGAGGCGCGTAGCGCCGTCTCG
>JBAQCP010000123.1:0-2991 GCA_049294295.1 Gammaproteobacteria bacterium
CGAGACGGCGCTACGCGCCTCCTCAGGGCGAACGGTTCGAGAGGGTTGGCCGTTTGCCCTGAGGAGGCGCGTAGCGCCGTCTCGAAGGGTAACCCGCTCGCTATAGCTGCTTTTCATTCTCTCGAAAGCAACCCTTTCGCTATGTACAGTAGCTGCGTGCCCACGAAACTCATTACGGAGAGCCACTAATGAAACACTATCAATTGCTAGGATGCGCAATATATCTACTAACAACAGCCGCCTTCGCTGCTCCCGATTTTGTCGTGTTGCACAATCATACTAATAAAAAAGTCACGTTAACCTACCAGGCAGATCAAGAAACTAGCTGGCTAGTAGCAGGCCCCGGCAAAAGCGTCAGTAATGTTGCGGCCGCCAAGCACTATAGCATCACATCTATTAAGATAAATGACGATTCTATTCAAACATGTGATGCATTAATATTTGGCAAAGCTTATAAAGGCGTTAATCTCAGAATGAGCGGCTTCAACACCCAAATTACTTGCCAGGCGGTTGTGAATGATTGATCTTGAAACAGGCTTGTTAACCACTGTTGTATATAAATCCTCAGCGCATTGCGATGACCGTCCAGAGAGGACGATCATCGATATGATCGTGATTCATTGTATCAGTTTACCCCCTGGGCAATTTGGTACGGGTGATGTGGAAGATTTTTTTTGCGGAAAATTGGACATAGCCTCCCATTCTGCTTATCCTGCTATCGCCCACTTAAAAGTGTCTGCCCATTTGTTTATTAAGCGCACGGGTGAAATCATACAGTTTGTGCCTTTTAATCGGCGTGCGTGGCATGCAGGGGAATCCTTCTTTGCAGGAAAAACTCGCTGTAATGATTTTTCGATTGGGATAGAATTGGAAGGCACCGATGATATACCTTATGAAAGAAAGCAATACGAACAATTAGCCGGTGTGATTGCTGCATTAAAGCAGGCCTATCCTGCTATCACGCATGACCGGATTGTCGGACATGTTGATATTGCACCAGGCCGTAAAACAGATCCCGGCCCAGCATTTGATTGGGATTATTTAAAAGGACTAATAGCATGACGTTTATTGTGATTTTGATTACTTTATTGGTAGAGCGGTTTTTTGATTGGAGCCATTTGCGTCACTGGGAGTGGTTTGCTCGATTGCAACAGACGGCAGGTGAACGTTTTAAAGGGATGTCTCCTTACCTTGTGTTAGCAATCACTATTGTGCCTATTTTGGCGGTGGTGCTTTTAATTCAGTTACTCACCCAAAATTTATTATACGGCTTCTTCGGGTTCATCTTCCAAATAATCGTTTTAATTTACTGCTTAGGCCCCAAAAATCTTTGGGCTGATGGGTATACTTCGATTAATGCACTTGTTGCTGGTGATCGTGGATTTGCAGCTGAAAAGTTACGTGCGACGTTTGATGTGACTGAGCATGAAGATAACTCAGCTTTGCATCGCAGCTTATTAAATCATTTGTTTATTGAAGCTAACAAACGTGTATTTGCCACCATTTTTTGGTTCTTTATATTGGGGCCAACCGGTGCATTGTTATATCGTTTAGTGGCTTTATCTGCCAGCCCAGAAGCAAGAACAGTGCAAGCCGTTTTAGATTGGATACCCGTGCGTATCTTCACCGTGATGTTCGCATTAGGCGGCCATTTTGTTCAGGTACTCAATTGCTGGCGTAAGAATGCATCACATGGATTAGATGGTAACGATGCCATGTTGCAAGATTGTGGGGCGGCTGCATTAGGATATGAAGATAATAATGTGTTTCCTAATGATGGATCTGCTGAAAAGCAGGCAATTGGTTTGCTAGATCGTTCATTTGTGATTGTGTTGGTGCTGATGGCGGTTGTTGAGCTAATCTTCTAAGCGTAACGATTCGTCGCTCTGAAGGGCGACGAATCGCTTACTTGAAAAATTTCCTATTGCCCTTTCTGGATTCTTTTGACTAGCCCTGCTAACACAGTGCCTGGTCCTATTTCTACAAACTCTGTTTCTCCTTGCGCAAGCAAATATTCAATGGTCTTAGTCCAGCGTACAGGATGCGTAATCTGCTTAGCTAAATTAGTTTGAATATCTTGTGCCTCATAAGGGGTGGCAGTGATGTTGGCAATCACAGGAATCGTGGGTGCTTGGAAGTTGAAGGTTTTTAAGAAGTCAGTAAAGATAGTTTGGGCATCATTCATGTAAGATGAATGAAATGCGCCGCTAACTTTTAGTGGAATAAATAATTTTGCACCTGCTTCTTCAAAGATCAGTTTAGCAGCGTCGATGTCCGCTTTGGGTCCAGAGATAACGATTTGCATGTTGGAGTTGTAGTTAGCAATGGAAATGTTATCTAGCCGTTTGCTTTGTAATAGCGTTTGGATGTCGTCACTTTTCATGCCGACTACTGCCGCCATGCCGCCACCGGTTGCTTGGCTCATTAATTCGCCGCGCTTTTGAACTAATTTAAGGCCGGTTTCGAAATCGAAAACATCCGCTGCAAAAAGAGCATTGTATTCACCCAAGCTGTGTCCGGCGACATAGGTGGGTTTGTCTGCTTTCTTTAAGTAGGTCAGTGCGTTGACGACGTACAGTGCAGGTTGTGTGTAATTGGTGTGGCCTAACTTTTCTTCAGGATCTTCTAGGCATAATTCAGTAATGGAATAACCTAAGATGTCGGATGTTTTTTGAGTTAGATCAGAGAATTCGGAAAATAAGTCGCCGCCCATGCCGCGTGCTTGTGAGCCTTGGCCAGGAAATAAATAGGTAGTCATTTGGGCTCCGGAAAAAAGGAGTGGGGAAATGAGTGGTGGCTATGGGTGGACTCGAACCACCGACCTCAGCATTATGAGTGCCGCGCTCTAACCAACTGAGCTACATAGCCTCCGTGAAGTGGCGTATTCTGTGAAATTGGTGGGGGATTGTCAAGGGAAGTTGTTGGGTTTTATAAAATAATTGGATTGAGTGGGAGTGAGAGAGTATGTGTAGCCTGGATGGAGCGTAGCGG
>JBAQCP010000124.1:0-5623 GCA_049294295.1 Gammaproteobacteria bacterium
ACAGTGGGTAGCTCGGGATGACAGTAATGCTTTCCATCACGGCAGTTAGCCACGGCAGCCCACCCCAAAAATCGTTAGGATAATACCTTACTCAGCGCCGTGATTAAGCAGGATATCATCACATTAATCAATCTGAACCACCTATTACATACACAGCCAACGAAGCCAAAATGGGACTATCGGGCATTCAACCAACGCCTTAGCTTCTGGTTACTTATCCTAATAGCCATCGCTGCCCTGGGTTTCGCCAAGCAATGGATTACGCCTGGAGAACAAGTTGTGATTGAGGGTGCGGATAAATTAACGGATGGAACAAAGGTTAGCGTTGTGAATAAAGAAAAAAATCCGCAACCATAGGTTGCGGATTTCGTCATTACTTCGAACTACTACACTATTATTATTATTTTTGATCTCTTTTATCTTTTTGCATTGGATCACGTGGATTCAATGGCTTTTGGTTTGGTTGACCTTGACCTGGACGTTGACCACCAGATTGGTTAATCTTATCTTGATGTGGAGTTTGTTGGGTTTTGTTTGTTGATTGGTTGGTTTGATTCCATTTGTTTTGTTGCTGTTCGCGGTTTAAATCTTTCGACATGGTGATTCTCCTTAATTAACATGAAAACGAACTGTAAAGCCATTTTAACACAGTAAAAATCACCTGTTTTGCGCAAAAAGTAATTTCCCTTCTTAACCTCTTTAAAAATAATAAGTAAAAATTTTAAATTTTTTTTTAGCCCCTTCAGAAAGTGATTTCCCTTATAATAGAGATATACATGGAATCCTTGCCAAGGAGCGCTGTAACACCATGAAAAAAATAAAATCATTAAATTATAAATTACTGCGCAGAAAAACAAACCCTTCTGAACTAAGCTTTCAGGCATTTGAAAACTTGAAACCATTAAATGGGTTCCTGGGCCAAAATAGAGCACATGAAGCCTTAGACTTCGGTATAGGCATCAAAAGCAAAGGTTATAACATGTATGCGATGGGACCTTCTGGTATTGGCAAATACTCATTAATTACCATGGTGTTACAAGCACAAGCCCACAAAATGCCCACGTCTTCTGACTGGTGTTATATTTACAACTTTGACGACCCTGAAAAACCACTCCCTCTTGAATTTAAAAGCGGTGAAGGTTATTTATTTCAACAAGATATGGCTTATTTTCTGGAAGAATTGAGCGCCATTATTGTGACTGTATTTGAAAGCCATGACTTTCACAGAGATCTTAAGAAAATTTATGCCTCTATTTCTAAATTCAAGAAAAACAAACACGAAAAAAGGACGCTGGCTCAGCTAGGTAAAATAAAATATCAAAAAGAAAAAGAATTTGTTCTTCACTCTTTCTCTGCAGTCGTCACACCCATTATTAATCGCTTCATAAATAAATACCAAGAAAGAGAAGCTATTATTAATTACTTAACAGCCATGCAAAAAGATATTCTAGATCACATTAATGATTTTATTAAAAGTGATGAAAAAACAAATGCGATTACTTTTTCTTGGGAAAATCCAGCACTCACTAAATATAAAGTCAACTTATTCGTCGACAATCGCAATACCACCGGCGGGCCTGTTATTTTTGAAGAAACGCCTTCTTACTCGACCTTATTTTGCCGCATTGAACATACAGGGCAACACGGTGCACCTGCTACTAATTTTACCTTATTGCGCTCCGGCGCATTATTACGTGCAAACGGTGGTTACTTAATCATAGAAGCCAGAAAAATTATAAAAAATAAAGATGTATGGGATGCTTTAAAAAACGCTCTGCATATGGGGATGATAAAAATCAAACCTAACGAAAATGATCCTGATGCGATTAAACCCGTTTCGCTGGAACCATTGCCTATCCCCCTAAATGTCAAAATTATCTTACTAGGTGATAGAAATTCTTACTATTCATTATGCCAATCTGATCCTGACTTTACTGAACTATTTAAAGTAGCAATTGACTTTGACGAGCAAGTTGATAGAAATAAAAAAAATATTAATTTATATGCGAGGCTCATTAAAACAATTGTTGATAGAGAACATTTACGCACTTTATCTAATAAAGCGATCGGTGAAATCATTGAATATGGCTCTGAACTAGCCGAGGATAGTGAAAAATTATCTACTCATATTCGTGATATTGAAGATTTAATTTTTGAAGCCAATTACTGGGCAAGTACTAATAATAAAAATAAAATTGATCATACGCATGTTAAGCGAGCGCTTGCTGCCAAAACTCATCGCATGGATAGATCTAGAGAGCTGTATTATGAAGACATTAATCGGGATTTTATTATCATAAAAACAAAAGGTAGTGCAATCGGTCAAGTAAATTGCCTTTCTGTCAGGCGCGTCGGTAATTTCTCTTATGGACATCCAACCCGCGTAACCGCCAGAGTAGGGGTTGGTGCAGGCAAACTCATTGATATTCAACGAGAGATAAAGCTTGCAGGCCCTATGCATTCCAAAGCGGGTTTTATTATCTCGAGCTTTTTAGCTAGCCGCTTTAATGAAAACCATTTGTATTCTTTGTCTGCCAGAATTTCATTCGAACAAATTTATTGTTGGACAGATGGCGACAGTGCTTCTGTCGGTGAATTGTGCGCACTACTGTCAGCGTTAGCGGAGGCACCTATTAATCAATCATTAGCTATTACAGGATCAATTGATCAATACGGTACCGTACAAACAGTAGGCGGTGTAAATGAAAAAATTATGGGTTTTTTTGATGTTTGCCAACAAACAGGATTAACCGGTAAGCAAGGGGTGATTATTCCCGCTGCTAATCAAAAAAATCTCATGCTGAGAGAAGATATTGTCAATGCTGTTAAAAAAGAAAAATTTGCTATTTATGCGATTGAAGATATTGATCAAGCAATTTCTCTGCTGACTGGATTACCGACTGGTAGTAGAAAAAAAGCAGGTTCATTTGAGACAGGGTCACTATACGATGTCATTGGAAAAAGATTGCAGCTGTTTAACAAAAATCGTAAGTAGAGTGTAGCCGGATGACGCGCAGCGACAGCCGGGACTCTTTTTTATTTTAAAGAAAGAACCCCGGCTGTTGCTGCGCTACACAACTAGATGCCTTAAAAGATTAAAAACCAGGCTTCTCGTTAACCTTAGTCATTGGAGGTTTTAGGCCTAATAATCCAATTAACGTCGTAGCAAGCTCTTCTATTTCCTGATGCTGCATAACTGAGCCAAATGCAGATACCACGTGCAGCGCCTCTGATAAGCTTGGATTATAAATGGAAAAAAATCCGCCAATATGGGATGTATACGTTACATTCCTTAACTTTCCTAAACCTGGCGTCAATAAGGTATTAATAGCATCACTCAATTCCACTCGCCTAATGTGCATTGCTGCGCATATCTGACCCAATCTATCTACATTGGCAAAACTGAGTTCTTTCACTCTGTCAGCCAGAGCTTCCAAATTTTGCTTAATATCGGACATATTGATTTCAATTGTTTCTGCTAATGCTGCTCGATCTTGCATGCTTACCACCCTCCTTCTTATTTTTAGTTTGGGCATTTTAGCAATAAATCATTAACCTATCGACATCGAGATGATTGATCATTATTTGATCTGTATTTACCCTAAACTATCCTATCAGATAAGCCGGAACAAATTGACAAGCTCCCGAAAAGCAGGCATATTACGCACTCTTTTACATATGACTTATAAGAATTTTGGAGAGAAACCTTGGCTAATTCAAAGCAAGCGAAGAAGCGCGTTCGCCAAGCCGAGAAAAATCGGCAGCACAATGCTAGCATGCGTTCCATGCTGCGTACTTACATCAAGAAAGTGGTTGCAGCAATCGCTACTGGCGATCAAAACAATGCGTTAACCGCTATTAAAGAAGCAACCCCAGTCATTGACCGTATGGTTAACAAAGGCATTATTCACAAGAATAAAGCTGCTAGACATAAAAGCCGCTTAACCGGCCATATCAAGAACATGGGCGAAAAAGCTGCAGCATAACCTGATGTTTTAAAATAAAAACCCGCTTATGGCGGGTTTTTTTATTTTCTGTATTACTGTCATTCCCGCCATCCGCCTCTGATAACGACTATCATGAATACGCCTTTTTTAAAAAGCGACGTCTTCTTGACCATAGCGACGTAGCCTGGAGGGTTGCTCCACCGCCGTCATTCCGATACTCACCCTGTGTAGGATAGGGACACCCGTAATAACGGCAGTAGCCACCCCCACCTGATCCCAGACACGCCATGCCTGGCGCACCAAAAAAACCCGCATTATATGCTGAGGGATCGACGCATAATTTTTTATCCCTGCACTTCTAGCTTCGTCGTCCCGCGGTCAAGCCGCGGAACGACAAATTTCATAAATTAGTCTGCAAAAAATATGCGTCGATCCCCCAGCATTATATGCGGGCTACTCTCAAGACAGTATTAAAATAGCCATTCTATTCCCAATCTTCTTTTTCTGTACCAGATTCAAGATAAACCATTGCATCTTGAGCTAAGGTTTTCAAGCCTTGTTGCGCTAATCCAGAAATAACATACACACGGCCTGTCCAATTCAATCGTTTAACAATATCATCGCAGACTGCTTTCGCATCTTCTTCTGATAACAAGTCAGTTTTATTCAAGACTAACCAACGCTCTTTAGAAGCTAAATCAGCATCATACTTTTCTAATTCTTCTGCAATAGAAGTCACCGCTTCGACAGGATCTCCACCATCAATCGGAGCTACATCCACTACGTGAAATAATAATCTTGTTCTAGCAACATGCTTTAAGAAGCGAATACCTAAGCCTGCACCTTCCGCTGCGCCTTCAATTAAACCAGGAAGATCTGCCATGACAAAGCTTCTAAAGCTAGAAACGCTAACCACGCCGAGTGCCGGATAAAGAGTCGTAAAAGGATAATCTGCAATTTTAGGGCGTGCTGCTGACATGGCACTGACTAATGTAGATTTACCAGCATTTGGAAGGCCAACTAAGCCCACATCTGCTAACACTTTAAGCTCTAGTCTTAAATTGCGTAATTCACCATCATGACCAGGAATCGTACGCCTTGGGGATCGGTTAACGCTGCTCTTAAATCGTGCGTTACCCACGCCATGACGGCCGCCTTTTGCGACACAAGCTACTTGCTCAGGCACTGCAAGATCCGCGATTAATTCATCGGTATCGCTGTCATATACCATTGTTCCGACTGGAACACGTAAGTATAAGTCCTCTCCGCTTTTGCCAGTACAATCAGCACCACCACCTTTTTTGCCGCTTTCAGCATCGTAACGACGCACGTAACGATAGTCGATCAGGGTGTTGATACTTTCATCGGCCTTAAGGAAAACACTGCCGCCATCGCCACCATCGCCACCATCAGGGCCGCCTAAAGGAATAAATTTTTCTCTACGAAAACTGCAAGCACCATTCCCACCACGACCAGCTTCGACAGTTATTTTTGCTTCATCAACGAACTTCATGATTACTACTCGTTATAAGTTATTAACTTAAAATTATAATTTTATTTAGCATGCTTAGTTAGAGGCAGTAATATGCCAATATTCATACTTGAGCTAAAGTCACTACCATCATTGTGCTAGTGCGCGTAGCCTGGATGGAGCGAAGCGGAATCCGGGTTTGTTT
>JBAQCP010000125.1:0-15919 GCA_049294295.1 Gammaproteobacteria bacterium
GTAATTCTTTGTCGTCTACCATGTCAGCTTTGTTTAAATAAACAACGATGTATGGCACGCCAACTTGGCGAGCAAGCAAGATGTGCTCACGGGTTTGTGGCATTGGGCCATCCGCTGCGGAGCAAACTAAGATTGCGCCGTCCATCTGTGCAGCACCAGTGATCATGTTTTTAACATAGTCAGCATGGCCTGGGCAGTCTACGTGTGCGTAGTGACGGTTAGCGGTTTGATATTCAACATGTGATGTAGAAATCGTAATACCACGTGCCTTTTCTTCTGGCGCCTTGTCAATTTCGTCGTAAGCTTTTGCTTCGCCGCCGTTCAGTTTTGCCATAATGCTGGCAATAGCTGCGGTTAATGTGGTTTTACCATGGTCAACGTGACCGATTGTGCCTACGTTAACGTGTGGCTTATTACGTTCAAACTGTTGCTTAGCCATTTCATAATCCTCTTAATGAATCTTCAGTTTTATTTCTTACTTTTATCAACGATTTGTTCTGCAATATTCGAAGGAACTTCGTTATATTTTGCAAATTCCATTGAGTATGTTGCGCGACCTTGTGACATGGAGCGTAAGTCGGTTGCATATCCAAACATTTCAGATAACGGCACTTCAGCATGGATCACTTTACCCGTAGGTGAGTCATCAATACCTTGTAAAATACCGCGACGTCTATTGAGATCGCCCATTACATCACCCATATATTCTTCTGGGGTCACGGCTTCAACTTTCATCATTGGTTCTAGAATCACTGGTTTAGCGCGTCTAGCAGCTTCTTTAAACGCCATGGAACCGGCAATTTTAAATGCCATTTCGTTAGAGTCAACATCATGGTAAGAACCATCAAACAGTGTTACTTTGACGTCAACAACTGGATAGCCTGCGATCACACCATTTTGTAATTGCTCTTGAATACCTTTATCAACTGCAGGGACGTATTCTCTTGGAATGACACCACCAACGATGTTGTTAACGAATTCATAGCCTTTACCAGCTTCCATTGGCTCTAATTTAATCCAAACATGGCCGTACTGACCTTTACCACCGGATTGACGAACGTATTTGCCTTCTTGCTCAACGGTTCCACGAATGGTTTCGCGATAAGCAACTTGAGGCTTACCAACATTCGCTTCCACACCGAACTCACGCTTCATACGATCAACAATAATCTCAAGGTGTAACTCACCCATACCAGCAATAATCGTTTGACCTGATTCTTCATCGGAGCTTACACGGAAGGATGGATCTTCTTGTGCTAACTTGCCGAGAGCAATACCCATTTTTTCTTGGTCAGCTTTTGTTTTTGGTTCAACAGCGACAGAAATAACAGGCTCAGGAAATACCATCTTCTCAAGAACAATGACGTTCTTAGGATCGGTTAAGGTATCACCCGTACTAACTTTCTTTAGACCAACAGCTGCTGCGATGTCACCTGCGCGTACTTCTTTAATTTCAGTACGATCATTAGCATGCATCTGCAAGAGACGGCCAATACGCTCGTCTTTATCCTTAATTGGATTGTAGACGGTGTCACCAGAACGTAAAACGCCGGAATAAACACGGAAATACGTTAAGGTACCAACATAAGGGTCAGTTGCGATTTTAAATGCTAATGCAGCAAATGGCTCATTGTCCACAGCATGTCTTTCAGCTTCTGACTCAGCAGCATCGTCTAAAGTACCCTTAACAGCTGGTACATCAGCAGGTGATGGAAGATAGTCAATAACAGCATCTAATACAGCTTGAACGCCTTTATTCTTAAATGCCGTACCGCAAAGCATGACAACGATTTCATTTCTGAGAACGCGTTGACGTAAGCCTTCTTTGATTTCTTCATTGGTGAGCGTGCCGGTTTCTAAGTACTTGTTCATGTACTCTTCGGTCGCTTCAGCAGCTGCTTCAATCATTTGTTCGCGATAGGTATTGCAATCATCAATCATGTTATCTGCGATGTCGCGCTCTTCGAATGTCACACCTTGGTTGGTGTCATTCCAATAGATTGCTTTCATCTTAACAAGATCAACAACGCCTTCAAATTTGTCTTCAGCACCGATAGGTAATTGAATAGCAACAGGATTTGCTTTTAATCTGGTACGCATTTGCTCTACTACGCGTAAGAAATTAGCACCTGTACGATCCATTTTGTTTACGAAGCCGATTCGTGGCACTTTGTAACGATTAGCTTGACGCCACACTGTTTCAGATTGAGGTTCAACACCACCAACTGCGCAATATGTCGCAACAGCACCATCAAGTACGCGCAAGGAACGCTCAACTTCAATAGTGAAGTCAACGTGTCCTGGGGTATCAATAATATTGATACGATGTTGTGGGTATTGCTTCGCCATACCAGACCAGTGACAAGTAGTAGCAGCAGAGGTAATTGTAATACCACGCTCTTGCTCTTGAACCATCCAGTCCATTGTTGCTGCGCCATCATGAACTTCACCAATTTTATGGGAAACACCCGTATAAAATAGAATGCGTTCAGTGGTTGTTGTTTTACCAGCGTCAATATGGGCCATAATGCCGATATTTCTATAACGCTCAATCGGTGTTACACGTCCTTCAGATATTGCAGTTGCCACAAATCACCTCACCTTACCAACGATAATGAGCAAATGCTTGGTTTGCCTTAGCCATACGATGAACGTCATCACGAACCTTGATAGACGCACCACGACCCATGCAAGCTTCATATAATTCTGCCGCTAAACGAAGTGACATTGTTTTTTCAGCACGCTTTTTAGCCGCTTCAACAACCCAACGCATTGCTAATGCAACGCCGCGATCAATCGCAACTTCGATAGGCACTTGATACGTAGCACCACCCACACGGCGGGATTTTACTTCCACGGTAGGAGCGATATTGTGTAATGCACGATATAAGCTTTCTAACGCTTCATCATGCGCCTTCACACCACTTTGACTCTTAGGTACGTGATGTCTTCTGCCTTTATCACTTTCTTCGTCCGTCGCCTTACCTTCTTTCTTAAGACGTTCGGTAACCGCAGTTAATGCTGTGTAAACAATCTTCTCAGCGATAGATTTTTTACCATCACGCATAACAACGTTAATAAACTTTGCAACTTGATCACTTCCATAAAGCGGATCTGGTAATGCTTCACGTTTGACCGCAGCTTTTCTTCTTGGCATTGCTAATTCCCACCATTTATTTATTGCTTAGGTTTTTTTGCACCATACTTAGAACGACTTTGACGTCTGCCATCAACACCTGCGGTATCCAAGCTACCACGAACGATGTGATAACGAACACCTGGCAAATCTTTTACACGACCGCCGCGGATTAAAACTACGGAATGCTCTTGTAAATTATGGCCTTCACCGCCGATATAGGCTGTTACTTCATATCCATTGGTTAAACGAACACGCGCAACTTTACGCAAAGCAGAGTTCGGTTTCTTTGGTGTTGTTGTATACACACGGGTACAAACGCCACGTTTTTGTGGACATTGACCCAATGCAGGCACCTTTGATTTAAATGTCTTAGGCGCTCTACCATTTCTAACTAACTGATTAATTGTTGGCATTTAAGCTCTCTCTCTCCAACCGTATGTCGTTTCCAATCAAGTTCAACTTGTACTAAGCAATCAATAAATAATCGCGCGTATCCTCTTTAATAATTCCTTAAGGAAATTATTCTTAGAGGACGCGCGATTTTAGAAAAGCATAGCCTTTTATGTCAAGGACTTGTTGGCCTTTATTTCACTTTTTCGGCTTCTTGGTCAACTTTAGCACCATGTTTTGTGTCAACACGGCGATCTAGGTGATATTGAAACCCTGTACCTGCTGGAATTAAACGCCCAACAATCACGTTTTCTTTAAGGCCTCTTAGCTCGTCGATCTTTCCACTGACTGCAGCTTCGGTCAAGACACGGGTGGTCTCTTGGAAGGATGCGGCAGAGATAAAGGATTCTGTCGATAGAGAAGCCTTGGTAATACCTAATAGCATTGGTTCATGGCGTATCACTAGCTTTCCTTCTTTACTCAAGCGCTTATTTTCTGCGCGATACAGATTATATTCAATCTGCTCTGACTTGATAAAGGTAGAATCACCAGGATCTGCCACAATTACTTTACGTAACATTTGACGAATAATAACTTCGATATGCTTATCGTTGATTTTTACACCTTGCAAACGATAAACGTCTTGAATTTCATTAACTAAGTAATTAGCTAATGTATTAACGCCCAACAAACGGAGTACATCATGCGGGTTGAGTGGACCTTCCACCATGACTTCACCACGTTCTACATGCTCACCTTCGAACACGTTAACATGACGCCATTTTGGAATGAGTTCTTCATGTACATCGCCTGATGCTGTTGTAATCATCAAACGACGCTTACCCTTTGTTTCCTTACCAAAACTGATAACACCTGAGATTTCGGCAAGTATAGCAGAATCTTTCGGTCTACGTGCTTCAAATAAATCCGCAACGCGTGGTAAACCACCAGTAATATCGCGAGTTTTAGACGATTCTTGTGGAATACGTGCTAATACGTCAGCAACACCTACTTCAGCGCCATCTTCAAAGTTAACAATAGCATCTGCTGGTAAGAAGTATTGAGCCATCAACTGAGTGTTGGCAATGAATAAATCGTCACCATTCTCATCCACCAATTTAAGCATTGGTTTCAACTCTTTACCGCTTGAACTACGTGTTTTTTGATCCGCAATAACGATACTGGTTAAACCAGTTAATTCGTCTGTTTGTCTATGGATAGTTTGATGCTCTATCATGTCGACGAACTTAATGCGACCGGCAACTTCAGTGATGATTGGATGGCTATGTGGATCCCACGTAGCAACTATCTGTCCAGCATCTGCCTTTGAGCCATCTTTTAAACTTAGCTCTGCACCGTATGGAATCTTGTAGCGTTCACGTTCACGACCATGATCGTCAAGGACTGCAAGCGTACCGGAACGAGAAGCAATAATGGATTTACCATCTTTCTTCTCAAGTAACTTCACGTTATGCAACTTCATACGACCAGGGAATTTAACCTGAATATTGTTCACAGCAGTTGTACGAGATGCCGCACCACCAATGTGGAAAGTTCTCATCGTTAACTGTGTACCTGGTTCACCGATGGACTGTGCAGCGATAACGCCGACGGCTTCACCGATGTTCACACGATGACCACGAGCTAAATCACGACCATAACATGCACCACAAATACCAAAATGAGATTCACAAGTAATAGCTGTACGAACAAAGACTTGGTCTACGGTAATTTCTTCTAATTTCTTGATTAATGCTTCATCCAACAAGGTACCTTGTGGAATGATGATATCGTTAGATTTTGGATCGAAGATATCTTGCACAGTAACACGACCAAGTACTCGTTCAGATAATGGCTCAACAACGTCACCGCCTTCAATGAGAGGTGTGACTAAAATACCTAAGGTTGTGCCGCAATCTTCTTCAGTAATCACAAGATCTTGTGCAACGTCGACTAAACGACGAGTCAAGTAACCAGAGTTTGCTGTTTTTAACGCCGTATCCGCAAGACCCTTACGCGCACCGTGAGTCGAAATAAAGTACTGTAATACGTTCAAACCTTCACGGAAGTTAGCAGTAATAGGTGTTTCGATAATGCTACCATCAGGTTTTGTCATCAAACCACGCATACCGGCTAACTGACGAATCTGAGCTGCAGAACCACGAGCACCGGAATCCGCCATCATGTAGATGGAATTGAAGGATTCTTGCTTCACTTTCTGGCCTTCTTTGTCTTTCACTTGCTCGACGGATAATTCTTCCATCATCGCTTGCGCAACTAAGTCATTGGTACGAGACCAAATATCGACAACTTTGTTATAACGCTCACCTTGGGTTACTAAACCAGAAGAGAACTGTGCTTGAATCTTGCCAACTTCTTCTTCCGCTTGTTCAATAATGCTGGATTTCTTCTTAGGAATAACTAAGTCATTCACACCGATAGAAATACCTGATCTGGTTGCATAATGGAAACCGGTATACATCAAGTGATCGGCAAATATAACACTCGCCTTCAAACCCACGCGACGATAAGCAGCATCAATTAAGCCAGATAAGTTCTTTTTAGTCATGGTTGTGTTAACTAAATCGAAGGGTAAGCCTTTAGGCAATAATTCCGACAAAATAGCACGGCCAACCGTGGTTTCAACTAAGCGAATTTTTTCTTCAAATTCATTAGGTTTACCGGTCGCAATATATTCTTTAACACGAGCTTTAACCTTCGCATGCAATTCAACTGAGCCATTACCGTATGCGCGATGAACTTCTTCAACGTCTGCAAACATCATGCCTTCGCCCTTAGCATTAACACGGCTACGTGTTAAGTAGTAAAGACCAAGTACAACGTCTTGGGTTGGAATAATAACTGGCTCACCATTTGCAGGTGATAATACGTTATTGGTAGACATCATCAATGAGCGGGCTTCAAGCTGGGACTCAAGAGACAATGGAACGTGAACCGCCATTTGGTCACCGTCGAAATCCGCGTTATAAGCGGTACAAACTAACGGATGCAACTGGATGGCTTTACCTTCAATTAAAACAGGTTCAAACGCTTGAATACCTAAACGGTGCAAGGTTGGTGCACGGTTTAACATAACAGGATGTTCGCGAATAACTTCTTCTAATACGTCCCAAACTTCCGGCTCTTCACGTTCTACCATTTTTTTAGCAGCTTTAATGGTGGAAGCAGAACCTAGCATTTGTAAACGGCTGTAAATAAACGGCTTAAATAATTCTAACGCCATTTTCTTTGGCAAACCGCATTGATGTAAACGTAAGGTAGGACCTACAACGATTACGGAACGACCAGAATAATCTACACGCTTACCTAATAAATTCTGACGGAAACGACCTTGCTTACCTTTAATCATGTCAGCAAGTGATTTTAATGGGCGCTTGTTAGTACCGGTAATTGCACGACCACGACGTCCGTTATCAAGTAACGCATCGACGGATTCTTGCAACATACGCTTTTCATTGCGCACAATAATATCTGGCGCGTTTAAGTCTAATAATCTTTTCAATCGATTGTTACGATTGATCACGCGACGATACAGATCGTTAAGATCTGATGTTGCGAAACGGCCGCCATCTAATGGCACTAATGGGCGTAAATCAGGTGGCAATACAGGCAGTACGGATAAAATCATCCATTCTGGTTTGTTGCCAGATGTTAAAAACGCTTCCATTAATTTCAAACGCTTAGACATTTTTTTGAGTTTAGCGTCTGAGGTCGTTCTTAATAATTCATCACGAATACGCGGCACTTCGGTTTCAAGATTGATTGCGCGCAATAATTCTTGAATTGCGTCTGCACCCATTCTTGCTTCGAATTCATCACCGTATTCTTCGATAGAATCGTAATAAGCTTCTTCAGAAAGTAACTGGCCTTTTTCAAGCTGTGTCATACCAGGATCAATGACAACGTAGGCTTCAAAATATAAAACGCGTTCCAAATCACGCAATGTCATATCGAGCATTAAGCCGATACGAGATGGCAAGGAACGTAAGAACCAAATATGTGCAACAGGGCTTGCTAACTCAATATGTCCCATACGTTCACGACGAACGCGAGACAAGGTGACTTCAACGCCACACTTTTCGCACACTACACCACGATGCTTTAAGCGCTTGTACTTGCCGCATAAGCATTCATAGTCTTTTGTTGGGCCAAAAATTTTAGCACAAAAGAGACCATCTCTCTCAGGTTTGAAAGTTCGATAGTTAATGGTTTCTGGCTTTTTAACTTCGCCAAAAGACCATGAACGGATCTTTTCTGGTGAAGCCAAACCGATTTGAATAACATCGAAATCTTGTGGCTGATTTTGTTGTTTAACCAGATTCAGTACATCTTTCAAAGTGAATCCCCCTAATGCCATGCCGCGATAAATTAATCATTCTTTTGTATATAGAGAAGCCCCCACTAGGAGGGCTCTCTTTTATTTAGATCAGTTACACTCGATGTCGATTGCTAAAGATCGAATTTCTTTAATAAGCACGTTGAATGCCTCAGGCATATTTGATTCCATATAGTGCTCACTATCCACGATGTTTTTATACATCTTGGTTCGACCTGTTACGTCATCCGACTTCACTGTTAACATTTCTTGCAACGTATACGCTGCGCCATATGCCTCAAGTGCCCAAACCTCCATCTCACCAAAGCGCTGGCCACCAAATTGGGCCTTACCGCCTAATGGCTGTTGAGTGACTAAGCTATATGAACCAGTAGAACGTGCGTGCATCTTGTCATCTACTAAGTGATTCAATTTCATCATGTACATGTAACCAACCGTGACTGGACGATCAAATTGAACGCCGGTACGACCGTCATGAAGAATAGCTTGACCATTTTCTGGAAGATCAGCCAAGGTCAACATGGTTTTGATTTCTTCTTCTGTTGCACCGTCAAATACTGGTGTCGCAAAAGGTAAACCTTCACGCAAGTTGTTAGCCAATGATAACAATTCATCATCGTTTAAGCTGGTAAGACTTTCTTTGGTATTACCCACGCTATAAACAGAGTTCAAGAACTGACGAATATTTTTTGGCGATTGTTGTGCATCAACCATCATGCCCACTTTACGTCCGAGCTCTTTAGATGCCCAGCCTAGGTGAGTTTCTAATATCTGACCGATATTCATACGAGACGGTACGCCTAACGGATTTAAAACGATATCCATTGGTCGGCCATCTGATAAATGCGGCATGTCTTCAACTGGAACGATCATGGAGATAACACCTTTGTTACCATGACGACCAGCCATTTTATCACCTGGTTGCACGCGACGTTTCACGGCCATGTAAACTTTTACAATCTTTAATACGCCTGGTGCCAAATCATCACTTTGGGTGATTTTTTGACGCTTAGCTTCAAATGCTTTTTCAAAGTCGAGACGAATAGCTTTCAATTGCTTAGCAGAATATTCTAATTGCTTAGTAATCGCTGCATCTTTAACCACAATTTCAAACCATTTTTCGCGGAAGACTTCAGCTAAGTAAGCTTTAGTAATCTTACTGCCTTTCTTCAGCTTATTCGGACCGCTTTCAGCAGAATGATTGATTAACAGGACTTCAATACGTGAGAAAATATCATTTTCTTTAATACGCATTTCGTCACTTAAATCTTGCTTCACTTTCGCGAGTTCTGCGTTTTCGATTTCAAGAACTCGTGCGTCTTTCTTTACGCCTTCACGGGTAAATACTTGAACGTCGATTACTGTACCTTCCATACCGGTAGGAACACGTAATGAGGTGTCTTTCACGTCGGACGCTTTTTCACCAAAGATCGCTCTTAATAATTTTTCTTCTGGGGTTAGCTGGGTTTCACCTTTTGGTGTCACTTTACCAACCAGAATGTCGCCTGAATTAACTTCAGCACCGATATAAACGATACCGCATTCGTCTAATTTAGAGAGCGCGCTTTCGCTTACATTTGGAATATCGCCTGAAATTTCTTCAGATCCCAATTTGGTATCACGAGCAATACAGGTTAATTCTTCAATGTGGATACTGGTGAAACGATCTTCTTGCACCACACGTTCAGAGATGAGGATGGAATCCTCAAAGTTGTAACCATTCCAAGGCATGAACGCGACTAGTAAGTTTTGACCTAGCGCTAATTCACCCATGTCAGTTGATTGGCCATCAGCTAATACGTCATGTTTTTCAATGATGTCGCCTTTAGCAACCAAAGGACGTTGGTTGATACAAGTATCTTGGTTAGTACGGGTGTATTTGGTTAAACCATAAATATCAACACCAGTACCTGTGCTTTCGCTGGTTTCTGCTTCATTAGCACGCACAACGATACGAGATGCGTCTACGTAATCAACAATACCGCCACGCTTAGCAACCACGGTCACACCAGAGTCTTTAGCAACTAAATGCTCAATACCGGTACCCACTAACGGTTTTTCCGTTTTGAGGGTTGGAACGGCTTGACGTTGCATGTTAGAACCCATCAATGCACGGTTTGCGTCATCGTGCTCTAAGAACGGAATCAATGCAGCCGCAACAGATACGATCTGCTTAGGCGATACGTCCATAAATTGAACGCGATCTGCATTTGAGAATGTAAATTCATTACGATGTCTAACAGGCACTAACGTATCGGTCAGCTTGCGCTTGTCATCGATCGTTGCATTTGCCTGTGCAATCACGTAATCACCTTCTTCGATCGCAGACAGGTAAATCACTTCGTCAGTTACTTTACTGTTCACTACTTTACGATATGGTGTTTCTAAGAAACCATATTCGTTCGTACGAGCATAAACTGCTAACGAGTTGATCAAACCAATGTTTGGACCTTCAGGTGTTTCAATTGGACATACACGACCATAGTGAGTGGTATGAACGTCACGGACTTCAAAGCCTGCACGCTCACGAGATAAACCACCAGGCCCTAATGCTGAAACACGGCGTTTATGGGTAATTTCAGATAATGGATTGTTTTGATCCATAAACTGAGATAACTGACTAGAACCAAAGAATTCTTTGATTGCTGCAGAAATTGGTTTTGCATTGATAATATCTTGTGGCATGGAATTTTCGATATCAGGCAGACTTAGTCTTTCTTTTACCGCTCGCTCGACACGCACTAAACCAATACGGAATTGGTTTTCAGTCATTTCACCAACACAACGTACACGACGGTTACCTAAGTGATCGATATCATCGATTGCATCTTCACCGTTACGAATACGAATTAATGTTTTTAAGACTTCTAAAATATCATCTCTGGATAGAACGCCTGGACCCACAATTTCTTGTCTGCCAACACGACGGTTTAATTTCATACGACCAACGTCGGACAAATCATAACGCTCAGAGGCAAAGAATAAATTCTTAAATAATGCTTCTGATGCTTCTTTAGTTGGCGGCTCGCCTGGACGCATCATACGATAGATTTCAACTAATGCTTCTTGTGCATTGGTTGTTGGATCTACACGTAAGGTGTCAGAGATATAAGAACCACGGTCAATATCGTTAATATATAAGGTTTCGATTTGCTTAACGCTAGAACCCATCAACTGCTTTAAGATATCGCCAGTAATAATATCGTTAGCATTACCAATTACTTCACCCGTATCTGGGTTAACAACGGTTTTCGCTAAGATTTTACCCACGATGTAATCAGTCGGTACTTCAAGATCTTTAATATTAGCTTTTTCTAATAAAGAAATATGACGAGCAGTAATACGACGACCTTGCTCAATAATTACTTTACCGGCTTTCTTCACTTCAAATGCAGCAGTTTCACCGCGTAAGCGCTCAGAAATAAGATGCCAAATAATTTTGCCATTTGTTAAATCAAATACATTATTTTCAAAGAAGGTTGCAAGGATTTCTTCAACGGATAACCCTAACGCACGCAAAATAATCGTAACAGGCAACTTACGTCGTCTGTCGATACGTGCATGGATGCAATCTTTTGGATCAAATTCAAAATCTAGCCAAGAACCACGGTAAGGAATCACTCGCGCGGAGAATAACAATTTTCCGGAAGAGTGGGTTTTACCTTTATCGTGCTCATAAAATACACCAGGAGAACGGTGTAACTGAGAAACGACAACGCGTTCGGTACCGTTAATAACAAACGTACCATGCTCAGTCATTAATGGGACTTCGCCCAAATATACTTCTTGTTCTTTCACGTCTTTAATCGTGTGAGAACCCGCTGGTGCTTCTCTATCATAATGCACAAGGCGAAGCTTACCGCGTAAAGGAGCTGCGTAAGTCATCCCACGTACTTTACATTCTTTCACATCAAAGATGGGCTCGCCTAGACGATAACTCACATACTCTAGTGCTGCATAACCAGACATGCTGGAAATAGGGAATACCGATTTAAATACGCCATGCAAGCCGCTTGAGCCAAGTCTATCAGACTCACCATCAGCTTCTAAAAACTTGCGGTAGGAATCCATCTGGATCGCAAGCAATGAGGGCACTTCAATAGCACTTAGAAGTTTGCCAAAATTTTTACGAATCCGCTTTTTCTCAGTATATGAGTAGGTTGAACCCATGTGTGATACCTCTGCGTTTGCGCGATCAACTACAAAGCGAAAAATAGGAAAAGCCGGCGACAAACGAGGTCACCGGCCCTAACAAACAACATATTAAGATAGTAAAAAAAGCTTACTTGATCTCAACAGCTGCTCCTGCATCTACTAACTTTTTCTTGATTTCTTCAGCTTGAGCTTTAGGAATGCCTTCTTTAACTGCTTTTGGCGCGCCTTCAACTAAATCTTTAGCTTCTTTCAAGCCTAAACCGGTAATCTCACGAACTACCTTGATTGTATTGATTTTATTCTCGCCAGCACCAGTTAAGATAACGTTAAATTCGGTTTTTTCTTCTACTGCAGCAGCAGCGGCAGGAGCAGCAACTGCAACAGCAGCAGCAGCGGAAACACCAAACTTATCTTCCATGGACTTGATTAATTCAACAATGTCCATAACGCTCATATCTGAAATTGCTTGTAAAATATCTTCTTTGCTTATAGCCATCTTTAAAACTCCAACTTATATATATTTACTATTTTAAAATTGTTACGCAGCGGACTCTTTCGCGTCACGCACAGCTGCAACTGTTCTAACAAACTTAGCATGAGGCTCAGCCATGGTTTGCACCAACTTCGTAATAGGCGCTAACATGACGGACATTAATTGTGAAATACCTTCATCACGTGTAGGTAAGCTTGCAACAGCGTTCAAGCTAGTAGCAGGCAATAGCTTATTATCTAAGGCTAATGCTCTTACTTTTAACTTGTCGTTTGTTTTAACAAACTCTCTAATTAAACGTGCTGCCGCGCTTGGCTCTTCTTTTGAAAAAGCTAAAACTAACGGCCCAACTAATTCTTGCTGCATACAAGCAAATTGTGTTCCCTCTAGCGCACGCTTAGCTAAGGTATTGCGCACAACGCGCATATAAACACCAGCTTCACGCATAGATTTACGCAAATTGGTCAATTGACCAACGGTTAATCCGCTATATTCAGCAGCTACTAGGGACACTGCTTGTTGTGCAACTCCGGCTACCTCACTAACTATGGCTTTTTTATCTTCTAACTTTAATACCACATTTACCTCCACATTGCGTTAGTGCCATTTTGAGCTACATTTTAAACAGCAATACCATCCATTGGCATTACCGCCTGCGTAGGTTAACGCCGAAACGTCGATTAAGCTACCGCACCTACGGTCTCTGACGGGCATTGGCGTATAAGCAAAGCCACGTCAAATTCTTTACAACTTACAAACCTAGGGTAGCGATGTCTAAAGACAAGCCTGGGCCCATAGTGGTTGATAAGGTTACTTTCTTGAAATACACGCCTTTAGCTGTGGTTGGTTTTGCTTTCTTAAGCGCTGCCATAACCGCATTAAAGTTTTCAACTAGTTTGTCGGTATCGAATCCTACTTTACCAACTGGGACGTGAATCACGCCGCCTTTATCTGTACGATAACGAGCTTGACCCATTTTTGCATTTTTAACGGCGGTCGCAACATCTGCTGTTACGGTGCCATCTTTTGGATTAGGCATTAAACCACGAGGGCCTAAAATAGTACCTAATTGACCAACAATACGCATGGAATCAGGGGTCGCTAATAAAACGTCAAAATCAATAACACCTGATTTGATCTGTTCTGCTAAGTCTTCTTGGCCTACTAAATCAGCGCCTGCGTTTTTAGCAGCATCTACGTTACCCGCAGATGTGATAACAGCAATACGAACCGTACGGCCAGAACCGTTAGGCAATACAACGGAACCACGAATCGCTTGGTCAGATTTACGAGGGTCAACGCCCAAGTTTACTGAAATATCAACGGTTTCAGCGAATTTAGCTGCTGGAATTTTTTGTAATAAAGCATGAGCGTCAGCGAAAGAGTAAGACTTTCCTGGCGTTAACAATGCTTGAATTGCCTTAGCGCGTTTTGTTAATTTAGCCATGTTACACACCCTCCACGTCAATACCCATACTACGAGCGCTACCCGCCAAGCTGCGAACAGCGGCATCTAAGCTCGAAGCGGTTAAATCTGCCATCTTCATTTTGGCAACTTCTTCTAATTGTTTACGGGTAATCTTTCCGACTTTATTAGTCTTAGGATTGCTGCTGCCTTTATCTAATTTAATTGCTTCTTTAATCAAATAGGTAGCTGGAGGTGTTTTGGTAACGAAGGTAAAGCTCTTGTCTTCGTATACGGTAATCACGACTGGCAATGGCTTGCCTTGCTTGTCTGGTGTTTGAGTTGCCGCGTTGAACGCTTGGCAAAACTGCATAATATTCACACCTTGTTGACCTAATGCAGGACCAACTGGTGGACTTGGGTTAGCAGCGCCACCCTTAATTTGCAGCTTAATATAGCCTTTTACTTTCTTTCTTGATGCTGACATAAGTCACCTCTTTAGTGGGTACAAACGCCGCTAGGCTCCCCGTTAGAACAATGAAGCCACTCAGTCGCAAAAACGACTGAGTGGCTTGCAAAAATACTAGCCTTTTGTTACTTGGTCAAACTGTAAATCAACGGGAGTGGATCGACCGAAGATTAATACAGCAACACGTAATCTGTTTTTCTCGTAGTTAACTTCTTCAACAACACCGTTGAAGTCAGCAAATGGACCATCTGTGACTCTAACCACTTCACCCACTTCAAATAGGATTTTTGGTTTGGGCTTTTCACTGCTATCTTGCATACGCTGTAGAATAATATCAGCTTCTTTAGCTGTAATGGGCGCTGGCTTGTCGCTCGTTCCACCAATAAAGCCTAATACTTTTGGTGTCGATTTAACGATATGCCAGGTTTGCTCGTCCATTATCATTTCTACTAATACGTAGCCAGGGAAGAATTTACGTTCACTTTTTCTTTTTTGACCGCTACGTAACTCAATCACTTCTTCTGTTGGAACTAAAATTTCACCAAACTTATCTTCAACTGCATCTAAACGAATGCGCTCTTGCAAAGCTTGCATGACAAACTTTTCGTAGCCTGAGTAGGCATGCACAACATACCAGCGCTTTTTGGGTGTTGCCTGATCTGTTGTCGTTGTCATCTATATAATTCCTCGTTGAATACTCAAAACTAGCCTCTTTGTCCGGTCATCCAGCCAATTGCCCATACTAAAATGCCATCCATTCCCCATAATATTAAGGAAAGAATGATAACCATCACCGCAACGATCATGGTTGTTTGCATAGTTTCTTCACGGGTTGGCCAGACCACTTTTCTTAATTCCGCGCGGGAATCACGAAAAAAACCAACAACCCACTTACCTTTCTGGGTGGTTGACGCTACAAATCCAGCGACTACCAGCACA
This sequence comes from Gammaproteobacteria bacterium, assembly GCA_049294295.1. Taxonomy (GTDB): domain Bacteria; phylum Pseudomonadota; class Gammaproteobacteria; order DSM-16500; family DSM-16500; genus Aquicella. The sequence continues at coordinate 15,345 of JBAQCP010000125.1, forward strand.
CCCAACCATGCCAAGGTACGAAGCGGCATAGCGATATCGCTAAAGTAGTAATTACCAACTAACGCAGCAGTTAACAAAACAAACGCTACTACCCATTTTAGCCAATCTAATCGTGCTTCACCTTGGTTCTCAGTTCTTAACACCATTACGTTTGCCTTTGATTTCACGTAAGTTTCTCTCTATTTCCAATTTATCAGGCCAGGAGGGAATCGAACCCACAACCTGCGGTTTTGGAGACCGCCGCTCTGCCAATTGAGCTACTGACCTATATCCTAATTACTCGATAACCTTTGCTACAACGCCTGCACCTACGGTACGGCCGCCTTCGCGGATTGCAAATCTTAATCCATCTTCCATTGCGACAGGAACGATTAATGTAACAACCATTTTGATGTTATCGCCTGGCATTACCATCTCAACGCCTTCTGGCAATTGACATTCACCTGTTACGTCAGTTGTTCTGAAATAGAACTGTGGACGATATCCTTTGAAGAATGGAGTATGACGTCCGCCTTCTTCTTTAGATAAAATATACACTTCAGCTTCAAATTTCGTGTGGGGCGTAATACTACCTG
>JBAQCP010000126.1:0-21383 GCA_049294295.1 Gammaproteobacteria bacterium
TAGATGGAGATCCCTCGCTACGCTCGGGATGACAGTGGGGCTACACCGCCCCTTTACTATTCAAAATCAACCCCAGCAATTCCCTAATCGCAATAAAAAACATCGCATAATCTAAATTGCTGCTCGCATTCAACATCGTCAGCAAGTTTTCCCAACGATCAATCGCGCGTTGGTTATCTCTCACCCATTTATTAATCAGCTTCAATTCATTCGTTTCTTTCTTATTGTTATTGATAATAGCAACTGTCAACGCGCGCTGCGAAATATCTAGCTCATCTCGGAGTGTTACACGGGCAAGCGTATTCCAATGCCCTTCACGAGTGTCACTACTGATTTGATCTCTAAACCACAATAAATTAACCCGCTCACCAGCTGCAAAATAAACACGGGCAGTTTTAAGAAGATCAAATTTATTATCAGTTGCGACTAAAATAATATTAAGTGCGGTATAAATAGCACGATAGCTTGCAATGCGTTGCGCAATCTCTCTAGATAACCCAGCTTGCAAGAAGCGCTCAACTAATTTATCTAAGTATTCTTTAGTCGATCCCGCCATTAAGTTAGGGATATGTGATTCTAATATTTTTATATGTGTATTGTAATGTTCAATAATGACTTCTAACTTATCATTTAAATGATTACCATGTAAGAACCATCTTGTTGCCAAGTTAATTAAGTTTCGGATGTTAAATAGCATTTCAAATTGTTCACTAGCCGGTATTTTAAAATCTAGCGACTCAACTAATTTTTGCAGCTCATGCGTGTCAAAGATATGTGAGGCAACAGCATGTGCCCTAATAATTTCTTCAATGGATGAGCCAGTTTCTATTTGTAATCGATAAGCAAAAGTAATGCCCATTTCGTTAACAAATTGATTACTTAGTTGGGTGGCAACAATATCTCGTTGCAAACGATGGTCTACCATTGCTGCCTGGTATTTTTTTCTGATGGATGGCGGAAAGGCTGTCTGAATAATATTTTTAAAATAAGCATCATCAGGAATATTGGTTTTAAGAATTTCAAGTTTAATATTAATTTTGGTATAGGCTAGTAGTACTGCAAGTTCTGGTCTAGTTAAACCAATGTTATTTGTTTTTCGTTCTAATAATTCTTTATCTGTTGGTAAGAATTCAACCGCTCTATCCAAGATGCCAGTCGTTTCTAGATCTTTAATATAATTCGCATGCAGGGCAATATTTTTAATCGCATTCGCTGCTGAATAGCTCATCACTAATGCTTGATTATAGTTGTCAGTTAATACCAGCTCAGCAACTTCATTAGTAAGCGTTGCTAATAAATCATTACGTTTTTTAACAGTTAAATTGCCGCGATGAACTTCTTGATCTAATAGAATTTTGACATTGACTTCATGGTCAGAGCAATCGACGCCTGCTGAATTATCAATGAAGTCTGTATTAATTAAGCCGCCATTTAATGCATATTCTATGCGCCCCAGTTGAGTGAAGCCTAAGTTGCCGCCTTCGCCAACGACTAGGCAGCGTAATTCATCACCATTAATGCGACAATAATCATTGGTACGGTCGCCTACATCTGCTTGATGTTCCGTACTTGATTTAACGTAGGTACCTATGCCGCCATTAAATAATAAATCGACAGGCGATTTTAAAATAGCCCGGATTAAGTCATTAGGCGCTAATGTTTTTTCTTCAATACCTAAGACGGCTTTCATTTGTGGGGTAATTGTAATGGATTTGACAGAACGTCTAAATACACCGCCCCCTTTAGAGATTAAGGCAGGATTGAAATCTTCCCATGAAGACGTTGGTAATTTAAATAAGCGTTGACGTTCTCGATAGGATTCTGCCGTTTTAGGATCTGGGTCAATAAAGATATGACGATTATCAAATGCTGCTACTAACTTAATATGTTTGGAATACAGCATCCCATTACCAAATACATCGCCGCTCATATCACCAATGCCAACAACGGTAATATCATGTTTCTTAATGTCGATATTTAACTCACGAAAATGTCGCTTGATGGATTCCCAAGCGCCTTTTGCAGTAATACCCATTTCTTTATGATCATAGCCGGTAGAACCTCCTGATGCAAAAGCATCATCTAGCCAGAATTTATAGTGCTGAGAAATGGCATTGGCAATATCTGAAAAAGTAGCGGTGCCTTTATCTGCAGCAACGACCAAATAAGGATCGGGCGTATCGTAACAAACAACATCTTTAGGCGGCACGAAATCTTTTTCGACAATATTATCTGTTATGTCCAATAATCCAGAGATAAATGCTTTGTAGCAAGTAATGACTTCGGCCATTAAACTTTCACGGGTTGGTGTTAAAGTTGGTGGTGTCTTTAATACAAATCCACCTTTTGACCCGGAAGGAACAATCACGGAATTTTTAACGACTTGAGCTTTCATCAACCCTAAAATTTCAGTGCGGAAATCTTCTCGTCTATCTGACCAACGAATGCCACCACGCGCAACTCGTGTATTACGTAAATGAATGGCTTCGAAGCGTGGCGAATAAACAAAGATTTCATAAAGCGGTATTGGTAGCGGCATTTCCGGAATGCGGTGTGAATCTAATTTAATAGATAAATAAGGTTTGTAGTCACTTTGAGTATCTTTTTGAAAATAATTTGTGCGCAGTGTGGCTTTGATTAAATCTAACATGCGACGGATAATGCGATCTTCATCTAAGCTAGTAACGGCCTCTAAGCTTTGTAAAATCTGCGCCTCTATTTGTGCAGCAGTTTTATTAATGACGCCCATCTTTTTATTTTTGGAAGGATCGTGCAATACTTTAAATAAGGCAATTAATTGATTCGTGATACTGGTGTGCTTAATTAAGGCTGCTTCAATATATGGTTGACTAAAACGGAAGCGAATTTGATGTAAATATTTAGCATAGGTTCTTAAAATTTGTACTTCACGCCATGAAAGCGAAGCGCCTAACGTTAGCTTGTTAAAGCCGTCATTTTCAACCTTGCCGAAATAGATGCTATTAAACGCATCTTCAAATAGCTGATTAACATTATCAATATCAAACGGCATATCTTGCGTATAGACCACAATAAAATCACTGATCCAAATTTCTTCATCTTTATCTAAAGTAATTTTGCTAGAACGTTCACTGTTGGTTCTCAAGCCTAAATTTTCCAGCATAGGCAAAATGTCTGATAGGGAGATATTTTGCTGCCATTGATAGAGACGTAAATGCAGAGGCGAATCAGTTTTACCAGGCGCAATATATAGATTCATTTCTAACGGATGTTCGCTTGATAATTCTTCTATTTTATCAATATCATGCACGGCAATATTGGTGTTGTATTCATCGTTATAACTGAGGGAGAAAGCGTGGGCATATTTCTTAGCAAGTATCATCCCTTTTTTAGGCCCATGTTCTTGAATTAACAGAGTTTCTAATTGCTTTGCCCAGGTGCCGGCCATAATAATATCCTTTTATCATATCTTCATATCATCCGCCAAAAGGGGATGAGGTGTCAAATTTCAGGCAAAATGTAGGCTGTAAGTGTTATTGACGATATTTTCTGGTCAGAATGTAAGAAAATTTAACCATTAAGGATTATTAGGAATGGTACCTGCCTTCGCGGATATGACAGTTTTTTTAATCAGGTTTTGCTGGCTCTCTAAAGCTCTTTATAGTCATCAGAGTCAATAATCCGCCCGCTTTTGTGCGAGGTCGGTGGGACGGTGAGATTTTTGCGGGGGTAGAAATAATCACGTATCTTATTGAATAAATAAAATATTATCCCAACAAGTGCACCAAATAAGAATAGATAAGCTAGCAACATAATGCCAAAGAGGAAGACAATAACCGCTACCCCTAATATGAAAAATGGCATTAATTGATTCAATAAACGTCTCATAAGCTGCCTAAAATTTATCCCAAAAGGATTTTTTGGTTGTTTGTACGGCATCTGGATTGTCGCGCAATTCGTTAACTTGATTATATTTTTCAACTTCTTTGCGTTGTGAGGCTGACAAATGGCCTCGATCATGCCTAAAATCGCTAATAAACTGATCTAGTTCGCTTGTATAATAATTAAGACCCAAAAATGCTCTTATTTTATTTATCACGTGGACGCTCCACTTGGTATAGTCAGATGGAGTATAGCAAATTCTTTGTAAGACTGTTAATTATTCGGAGTCACCATGAGAGTATCTTATTGGCTTTTAGCATTATGGACGATGTTGTTCTTGTCGGATGCGGCACTTGCTCAACAAAAAAAAACAGCGCGTACGCATCGTGTCAGTAAGACTAAGGTTGTTAAAGCGGCGGTAAGAAAGGCGGCTCCCGTTGCTGCTATTCCCACATTATATGGCGCAGGCCAATTAAATGATCAATTAAATCGTTTAATTAATAATGATGAGCAAAATGCCGATGTTGGTGTTTATGTCAAATCCATGAAAAGCGGCGAAGCGCTTTATGCACGAAATATCCATCAAGCGATGACACCCGCGAGCACCATGAAAATTTTAACCGCCGAAGCGGCTTTAATTTATTTAGGTCCTGATTATCGTTTTTCTACCCAGTTATTAACCGATGGCAAGGCGACCGTGAAGAATGGCATCTTGCAGGGCAACTTATATATTGTCTTAAGTGGCGACCCAACGATTACCTATAATGATTTAGTCGATTTATTATTAACTTTGCGCAGCCAACAAATTCAAGCGATTGCTGGAAACGTTTATATCGATTATTCCGCCTATGATCAGCGGTATTATGGCCCAGGTTGGATAGAAAAAGATAAAGGCTATTGTTATGCAGCACCCATTAGCGCAAGTATTATTAATCATAATTGCTTATCCTTTCAGGTAACGCCTGCGAAGATGACAGGACGATCCGCGCAAGTAGTGATTTCACCTAAATACTTTCTGCCAACAATACATAATTCAGTGACAACAAAGGCTGGGGGTAGTTCTTGTGGTGTTCATCTAACAAAAGAAGCAAACAGCGAAATAACGATAGAAGGATGTTTATCTAAGGGTCGTTATCCAACGGGTATTAGCTATGTGGTAACGGATATTCCTGATTACAACAAGGCGTTATTTAAGAGTGTGTTGAAGCAGTTGCAGGTAAATGTTTACGGCAGCATCACATCAGGTACCACACCCAAAACCGCTTCTATGATAGGGCAGCATGCTTCAAAGCCTTTGCATGAGTTGGTGAATGACATGCTTAAAAAGTCCGACAATATTATTGCCGGTTCTTTGTTTAAAAAAATTGGACAATTGTATTCTAGACAGCCGGGTAGTTGGGAAAACGGAAGAGCAGCGGTCTCTGCAATTTTAGCTAAGCATGCTGGCGTGAATACGTCTGGTTTAAAGATTTTAGATGGTTCTGGATTATCACCTGATAATTTGGCAACGCCTGCGCAAATGATGCAAGTGTTAAATTTTGCTTACCACCATTATGGAACGAGTTATGAATTTATTTCTGCATTGCCTATTGCAGGGGTGGATGGCACGTTGAAGCATAGGATGTATAACATTTCGCGTAAAGTGAGAGCTAAGACGGGCACGATTTCTGGCGTGGTTGGGTTGGCGGGTTACGCGATGGGTAAAGATAATGAGCCGTTAGCATTTGTGATTATGATTAATAGCGGTAAAGGGATGGGTTGGAAGTATAAGGCGTTGGAAGATAAAATTGCGACGGCGTTGACTAAGTATGCGAGGCCGAGTTGATGCTGGCTGTTATCTGAATTCTAGCTGGGAGCTGATCTATATTTTTTAATCATGGCATGCCCGTGAATTTGGAGTTGAATTAGTAGAGATGTGCTCTATAAAAAAGAGTAATTAGCAGTTATGCATCACTGCTATTATTCGCAAAAGCCAACTTTTTATATCTTGTCTTTTGAAGTGCTATTTTGAATATATAGTGAGCACCTTCAACCTTGAGAATTAAACAGGTGGATATATATATTAAGCTAGCAAAGAAAATAGCCGCGAATAATGAGCATATGCGGGTGCTAAATGATTGGCTGTAAATAAAGTTGGGAAAATAAATTAAGGCAATCCAACAAATCAGTGCAAGTGCAATTGAGGCTATTCCGCACCGAATAAAGTTATTTATAAATTTTATTGTTTGTAAGTTATGCGCATGCGCCATTAAAAAATATAGTGCCAGAAAGTTTGCTATTGCTGAAATAGCTGTAGAAAGAGCAAGGCCTTGATGCCCCATTTTTAATACGAAGATAAAAAAACAATTTAATGCAATATTAATAAAAATAGAAGCAAAGCTTACAAACATGGGTGTCCATTTTTTTTCAATAGCATAAAAACCAGGTGAAAGAACTTTGATGCAGGAATATGCTACGAGACCAAGTGCATAAAATTGCAAAGCAAATGCTGTTTGCGTTGAATCCGTAGCATAAAATTTCCCATGTTCATAAATAAGGCTAATGATTGGCTTGGAAAAAATCCAAAAACCTACGGCAGCTGGCATGGTCAAGAAAACTACAAAACGCATTGCCTGCCCTAAAGTCACACCAAACTGACTATGATCCTTTGTTGCAGCAATGCGAGATATCACAGGCAAGGTAATAGTCGCTACAGCAACACCAAAGATTCCGATAGGAAACTGCACAAGTCTAAATGCGCTATTAAGCCATGTCACAGCTTCTGCGCCGATATAAGAAGAGAAGCTAGAGCTAATTAGTACATTAATTTGCACCGCACTCGCTGCAATGATGCCGGGAACAGTTAAAATCAATATGCTGCGAACGCCAGCATCATTCCAGCGAAAATCTGGTTTAAAGTGAAAGCCAACGCGTCGTAAGCTGGGAATTTGCACTGCCAATTGAAGCAAGCCACCCAGGGTGGTTCCAATGGCTAAGCCTATAAGAGCTTTTTTTCCAAAACTAGGGTCAATAAGCCATCCACATAAAGTGCCACCGATAATAGAGCCCATATTAAAAAAACTTGAAGCTAATGCGGGTATCCCAAAGACATTTTTAGAGTTGAGTATCCCCATGGCTAATGCTGCGAGAGATACCAAAAAAATAAAAGGGTACATGATTTGTGTTAAAAGGATTGTTGCATTAGCATCTTCTGTTGAGAACCCTGGGGCCAGAATGGTAATCATTTTTTCCGCATAGATAATTCCAAGTAGGCTTGAAATGCTCATGAATACACTTAATAATGTCATCATTTTTGATGCAAGTTGCCATGCTGAATTCTCGCCTTCACTTTCTAGCTTTTTTGAAAAAATGGTAATAAAAGAAATTGAAAGAACGCCTTCTGCAAAAAGATCACGGAGTAGATTTGGAGCTCTGAATGCTATGAGAAATATTCCCATCGAAGCAGCACCAAAAAGATCATTGAATAAAATTTCACGAATAAGGCCTAATAGGCGGCTAGACATGACAGCCATAGAGATAACGCCAGTTGCTTTAATATTGAGTTTGTTGTTTGTCACTTCCTAACCTTTATAATTATTTTGTGTAGAATAATGTTATTTTTTCCAAGCGAGCGCCTTATAAGGTGGAACATAATTGACCATTTCATGGTTATTTGGGCTCCTGTTGTGCTTTGCAGAAAATGTGATACATTATGATCGGAAAGAAACACAAAATACAGAAAATTTGAATATGGAGATGCAAATGAAAAAGCTTTTAATTAAACAGATTGTTAGCAAAAAACTAGAAAATTTTGAAGGCTCTGACTGCTCTAGAAATTGCCATCCTTGCATAGGCTGTGCTTAAAAAGCCAGAGGTTTAAATGGTGCAAAATCTTCCAACTTTACGCGAATACAGAAATATTGACGTATTGAACCGTTATGCTAAGGATTACCCAAATAATAAGCTTGTGCCTGAAGAAGCATTTGAAGAATTAATGAAATTTTTCTGGCTCTCTTTGAAGCATCAAGACGACAAGTTGCGCTTTCCTGAAAACAGAGAGTTAAATTTTATTTGTGGAATACATTCTGAGATGAAAGAAATCGACGATATGTGGCATACGTTTCTTCTTTTTACGAAAGATTACCTATCTTTTTGTAAACAGTATTTTGGAAGATTTTTTCACCATTCTCCCACTACGGACTTAGAAAAAGAAAAAATAACAAAAGATGATTTTGAGCTTGATTTTACTCGATTTTTATCGTACGTGTACGATAATTTGGGGGAGGAAAGTTTAATAAAATGGTTTGGTATATTAATTGAATAATTTATTTGTGCATTTTCAAAAAATTGAACAGTTGAAAAGAATACATTCAATAAATATTGAAGGACGTTATATAGATGAATATCTGGATAAGGTAAAGAATATTTCGGTTAGAGATATTGAATATATACCATACCTCCGTTTTTTGATTGCTCGTGAGTTTGAACAACTATTTAAGATAAAAGATATGTTGTTAAGTGTTTTAAATGAACGTGAAACAGGAGCTATCCTTATAAATCTTCATTGTTATGGTTCTAATGAAGATCCATTCATAAAATTATCAACGGCAATTTCTCACCTTCTAGGGGTTCCCAATATAGACCCCCTTTCAGGAAAACATTATGCAACCTTTACGGTAAAGCATACTGATATACAGATGCCAAATCTATTAAGGCCGTATGAGGCGTTTAAAATGCATACAGATGGAGCTTACAGAAAAAAAGTTCCTGACTGGATTTTTTTTATGAAAATGGAGGAAGAGGGGGCTAGTGGTGGGCAATCAAAGTTATTGCATATTGATGATTGGGATAATTTTGATTATTTTTATAACCACCCAATTAACAAGAAAATGGTTAAATTCTTTTCTAGTTCAGATTCCAACAAGGCTGTTGCTAGATACCAAGATAATAATGAGCATAATAGCGTATATTCCTCTCTCTTAAAAATTGAAAATAATCAAAAATCGATTAGATTTGTTGATAGATTTATTCATCCTGAAAATTTGGAAGAGGCGGAGTTTATTTATGAGTTCCAAAATTCATTAGAACATTCTAAAAGTATTGTAGAAATTGATATTCCTGTTGGCAGTGTTTTACTGGTTAATAATCATCGGTGGCTGCATGGCAGAAAACAATTTGAAATAAATAATGGTTTAACCAGAAAATTAATGAGGCAGCGAGGAAATTGGGTTTAATTCCATTTTTTAGTGGAAATCATAATAGCTGATGCAGAAAAATAACAACAATAGCTAATTCTTTAAATAAAATCCCACGCCAACAGCTAATAAAGTAACCAGTACACCGTTTATAAAATAACGTAAGCCAGATATTGTTTTAGATTGTAATGATGTCCGCGTTTCTAAAAACCGCCTCATTTCCTGTCTCTGTTTCGTTTCTCTCAACACTTCATAAACCAAAGACGGCAATTCTGGCAACTGCTCAGACCATAATGGCAAATTCTCGCGAACCCGCTTAAAGAACGCTTTCACACCCACTTGTTTCTTCAACCACTTTTCAATTTCAGGTGCAGCAGTTGCCCATAAGTCTAAATTAGGTGTTAGCTGTCTACTCAACCCTTCAATATTCACCAATGTTTTTTGCAATAAAATTAATTGTGGTTGAATGTTAATGTGAAACTCACGCGCCACTTGGAATAGTTTCATTAATAACTGACCAAATGACACATCACGTAATGGCTGTTCAAAGATGGGTTCTGATACAGAACGAATCGCACCTTCAAATAAATCAATGCGTGTATCAGGTGGAACCCACCCGCAAGAAACATGTAACTCTGCTACACGTTGATAATCACGTTTAACGAAAGCCATTATGTTTTCAGCTAAATAACGCTGATCTTCTCGGCTTAATGAGCCCACAATGCCAAAATCAACCAAGATAATGGTTGGGTTGTCTGGATTCTCTTCCGAAACAAAAATATTACCTGGGTGTAAATCAGCATGAAAAAAGCTATCACGAAAAACTTGCGTGAAAAACAGCTCTATCATTTTGCGAGCTAGTTTTTCTAAATTGATACCCGCTTGTTTTAAGCGCGCGATATCATGAATCGGAATGCCATGAATTCTTTCCATAACCAAGATATTCGTACGAGAGAATTCCCATTCAATTTTAGGCACATATAATGCAGGCGTTGATTTAAAGTTGCGGCGTAATTGCGTCGCATTGGCGCCTTCCCTTACTAAATCTAATTCGGCATATAAGGCTTGCGATATTTCTTTAACCATTTCAATCGGTTTAAAACGGCGTGAGCGATTCGAATAACGTTCAGCCGTTTTTGCAAAATACATAAGAAGATCAGTATCCCGCTCAATAATCTGGTTAATGTTGGGGCGTAATACTTTCACCACGACTGCTTCGCCATTATGTAGCGTTGCTTCATGAACTTGGGCAATAGAGGCTGATGCTAAAGCATCTAAATTTAAATAAGAAAACACATCGTCTATTGGTTTGTTTAAGGCTTTTTCGATAATAGCTTTTGCCTCGAAGCCAGGAAAGGGTGGCACGTTGTCTTGTAATTTACATAACTCGACAACAATATCATCAGGAATTAAATCACGTCTAGTTGAGAGCACTTGTCCTGCTTTAACAAAGATAGGGCCTAAGTCTTCTAGGGCGCGACGGATACGTTCACCACGAGTTAATTTGCGGCCAGTCGTCCAATAGAAAGGATTTAAATACGCGGCTAAATGCAGCGGTGAATAAGGTTGGGTGCCTAAGATAATGCCATCAATGTTGTAACGCGCCAGCACATAATTGATGTAGGCCAGGCGGACGATGCGAGAAGCAATTTTCACTTGGACTCTCCTCGTGTTGATAGTTGCTTAACACGAGCTTCTAAGCGATCAATATCCATACGCAAGGTGTCAATATCATTAAAATGATCTTGCAGCGCTTCACGACTGGGTAGCCATGCCGCTTCTTCTTGCAAATATTCACTAATGTTTCGTGAGAATGAATCAATCGTGTCTTTTAACCAAGAGCTGGTTTTTTCAACCAAACGACCGGTATGGTGTGCGGTTGTGTCGCCAAATAATTGAGACAGATGTTCTTCCCAGTCAACCTGTAAGTCATCAAATAATTGAATCACTTGCTGACCTAATTCAGCATCCCCTTCAATGGTCACATCGTCTGCAAAAAATTGCTGACGGTTATTTTTGGTGATCATCATACTTAACATTTGTATGGGGGTGCCACGAATGGTCGTATTAGGAATGAGCGTTTCATCTGTCATTAAACTAACATCGGTCGCTGTAAATGCACATTGAAAGGTAAGGTTTAACGGCCTTAATTCAATCGCAATCACTTTGCCTTGCAGTTTGCTTAGGCGTTTCTCAGAGTCTGGATCTAACGCTAAATAAGCATTCATTACTTTGTTTAGCGTGGGAAGGAAAATTGATGTCATCATCCTAATACTTATAACCCTTGTGTAATGCGACAATGCCACCATTTAAGTTGAAGTAATTGACAGACTCAAAGCCTGCTTCTTGCATCATTGCTTTTAACGTATCTTGATTAGGATGCATACGTATGGATTCAACTAAGTATTGATAGCTGTCTTTATCGTTAGTAACGAGCTCGCCCATTTTGGGGATAATGTTAAATGAGTAGGCATCGTATAGTTTGCTGAGCAATGGAGAAGGCGGCTTTGAAAATTCCAGTACTAATAATTTACCGCCTGGTTTTAGTACACGATACATTGATTTTAAGGCATTTAATTTGTTAGTGACGTTGCGCAATCCAAAGGCAATCGTTACGCAATCGAAGTCATCGCTAGCAAATGGTAGTTGCTCAGCGTCAGCTAGTACGCATTCGACATTGCCGATAATGCCTGCATCGACTAAGCGATCGCGACCTACTTGCAACATGGCTTCATTGATATCAGTCATGACCACTTTGCCCGTAGGGCCTACAATTTTTGCAAACGCTTTGGCTAAATCACCTGTACCGGATGCGACATCTAGTAAGCGTTGACCCGGCCTAAGGGCGGCTTGATTAATGGCAAATTTTTTCCATAACCGATGCATACCTAAAGACATTAAGTCATTCATTAAATCGTATTTAGGGGCAACAGAGCGAAATACCTCAGCCACTAAGTTTGATTTTTCTTCTTCGCGTACATTGCGATAGCCAAAATGCGTGTTTTTTTCCGTCATGCTAATTCCATAGCTTCTTTTTTGGATTGTTTAGCTGCTTGCTCGTCGCGTCTTAAAATTTCACCAGCTAACGCTAGATAGGCGAGAGCCCCTTGAGATTTTCCATCGTAGTTGAGGATGGCGGTGCCGTGGCTAGGTGCTTCGGCTAAGCGTACATTACGTGGAATCACGGTGCGGTAAACGCGCTCAGGGAAATGTTCAAGCAATTGTGCGGATACATCTAATGCTAAACGATTACGACCGTCGTACATGGTTCGTAACAAGCCTTCAATGTATAGCTTAGGGTTAATGGTTGTACGAATTTGTTCAATGGTGCTGAGTAACCCACTTAATCCTTCTAGTGCAAAGTATTCACACTGAACAGGTACCAACACAGAGTTTGCGGCAACTAATGCATTAACCGTTAAAATGCTAAGTGACGGTGGGCAGTCAATTAAAATAAAGTCGTAGTCATTAACAATGGTGGCTAGAATTTTCTTTAGACGGTATTCACGCTCTGGCGCATGTAGTAATTCCATCTCAGCAACAATTAATTCTTGGGTGGTCGGTAATACATCATAGCCGCTATCTGATTTAACTAGCGCATCTTTGATAGCCACTTCATGGCAGAGTACATGGTGTGCTTGATGGGTGATTTGATCTTTATAAATACCACTACCGACGCTGGCATTACCTTGAGGATCTAAGTCAATTAACATGACTTTACGTTTCATAGCAGCAAAAGAAGCAGCTAAGTTAATGGTGGTGGTTGTTTTGCCTACGCCGCCTTTTTGATTGGCTATTGCAATAATTTTTCCCATATCTTCTCTTACCTTCTATTTACATCGACCTAGACAAACCACATGGCGTTCAATAGCTATCCCTTTTACCTGCAGTTCATTAATTGCAGTCACTTCGAAGTGAGCGGGTATATCAGTTAATTCTTCTGCTGGATATTTACCTTTCATGGCAATTAATTTACCAGTAGGGGCAAGTAGATGGCCAGCTGTTTCGACAAACATTTGTATCGTACCGAATGCACGAGACACAATGCTATCAAACCTGAGCGTTGGACGAAACTCTTCGCTGCGCGTATGGGTGGCTTTTACGTTCTTTAAACCTAATTCTGCAATAGCTTGGGTTTGAAAGCGGGTTTTCTTACTGTTTTTGTCTAATAACACCCATTCTTGTTCAGGATAGCAAATAGCTAACGGTATGCCTGGTAACCCAGCGCCGCTGCCAACGTCTAACATATGCTTGCCTTGAAGGTAGGGTTGAATTAATAAGCTATCGATAATGTGTAAATAGACCATGTCACGAGGGTCGGTAATGGTCGTGAGGTTGAAAACCTTGTTCCATGTTTTTAATAGCTGCAAATAATCTATTAATTTTTGAATAGCGGTTTCATCAATGGTTAGCCCATTTTCTTGTAAGGCTGTTATCAATAGTTGTTTCATGAGGTTTTTTTCTTTTTCAGATGGACTAATAATAAGGAAATAGCAGCTGGTGTCATACCAGGGATGCGGGAAGCCATACCCAGTGTTTCAGGCTGAGCGCCGCTTAGTTTTTGTCTCACTTCATTAGATAAGCCAATAATCTCGCCATAATTTAAATTAGTTGGGATTTTTACCATTTCTTGACGGCTCACTTTTGCGATTTCTTCTTCTTGCCTATCGATATAACCTGCATACTTCGCTTGAATTTCAATTTGTTCAGCTGCTTTTTCATCGACAAGCCCAGGACCCATGTCACTTAATTGCATTAATTTGTTATAAGTGAGTTCAGGGCGGCGCAATAAATCGCTTAAGCGATACTCACGCGTGAGGGGTTGATCTAACCATGCTGTGATTTCTTCCCCTGCTTTGGTTTCTGGGCGAACAAAGGTGGCATTTAGGCGATGATGTTCTTTTGCAATGGCGTTACGTTTTTGTTCAAAGTATTCAAAGCGAGCGCTATCAATGATGCCTAATTCTTGGCCCTTAGGGGTCAAGCGCAAATCAGCATTATCTTCACGTAAAATTAATCGATATTCTGCACGGCTAGTAAACATGCGGTAAGGCTCACTGGTGCCGCGTGTGACTAAGTCATCAATTAAAACCCCAATGTAGGCTTCATCACGGCGCGGTGTCCACGATTCTTGTTCCTTCACCAGTCTTGCTGCATTGATGCCAGCAATTAAACCTTGAGCGGCTGCTTCTTCGTAGCCAGTAGTACCGTTAATTTGGCCTGCAAAGAAAAGACCAGCAACGCCTTTTGTTTCTAGCGATAGTTTTAAATCTCTAGGATCAAAGAAATCATATTCAATGGCATAACCTGGGCGCGTGATATGGGCATTTTCAAAACCACGGATGGAACGAACAAATTCGATTTGGGTTTCAAAGGATAAGCTAGTTGAAATACCGTTAGGATAAAGCTCGTATGTATTTAACCCTTCAGGTTCAACAAAAATTTGATGGGATGTTTTATCAGCAAAGCGAGTAATTTTATCTTCAATGGATGGGCAGTAGCGCGGGCCAACACCTTCAATCACCCCGGTATACATCGGTGATTCAGATAAACCATTGCGGATATGTTCGTGAGTTTTTTCGTTGGTATGGGTGATATAACAACAAGTTTGTTCGGGATGCTCTTCAACCCGGCCCATGAAAGAAAAAACGGGGGTGGGGGTGTCACCAAATTGTTTTTCCATAACGCTAAAGTCAACGGTGCGACCATCGATACGTGGTGGCGTGCCTGTTTTCAAGCGATTTACGCGGAAGGGTAAGTCACGCATTTTGGCAGCTAGTGTTTGAGCGGGTGGATCACCAGCGCGACCGCCTGAATAATTATTTAAGCCAATATGGATTTTACCTGCTAAGAAGGTGCCTGCCGTTAAGATAACTGTTTTAGCCGTTATCTTGAGCCCCATTTGTGTGACGACACCGACCACTTTTTCATTCTCAACTAAAATATCTTCGACGGCTTGTTGAAACAAAGCGAGGTTGGGTTGATTCTCAATTATTTGACGGATGGCTTGCTTGTATAGAACTCGATCAGCTTGGGCGCGGGTAGCACGTACTGCGGGTCCTTTACTAGCATTTAGGGTGCGGAAATGGATACCGGCTTTATCAATGGCACTTGCCATGGCGCCGCCTAGTGCATCGATCTCTTTGACCAAGTGGCCTTTGCCGATACCGCCAATAGCTGGATTACAGGACATTTGCCCTAATGTTTCAATATTATGGGTTAAAAGCAGGGTGTTAACGCCCATGCGAGCTGAAGCAAGCGCCGCCTCAGTACCTGCATGTCCGCCACCTACGACAATGACATCAAAACCTTTAAGTAAATCAATCATTTAACGCCCCACCCCGTCTTGTTTATTTTGAGGGGTGTATTCTAACTGTTGTCCGAAAATTTTACTATCTTTTAGGGGGTGGTGGGTGGGTGTTTCCCACAAGCTGTTACTGGGTATAGGCGGTTGTTTTTACGCTCCGAGCACAACATCCATGTCGTTACTGCGCCATCCCTGGTGCCGAGTCGCTACAAAACAACCGCCTACACCCAGTAATAGCTTGCTCCATTCCTTGGATGGGTAAAGTTTGGATAAAAAAATAAGAAGAGTAAATTTTGCAGGCGTGGATACAATTACCGTCATTCGAGATCCGAAACCACCGGCTATGCCGGTGCGAATAACAAGGGCATTGCCATGTAAGCATTGAAACGGAGCTGGTAATAAGTTTCACTCCAATTGGACCTACCAAGTTCAATCAGAGGAGAAACTTAATGAGACAATGGCGAAGCCAAAGTCATACCAGATGGTACTGTAGATACCACGTAGTAATAGTACCAAAATACCGTCAGAAAGTATTATTCGGAGTGTTAAGAAAAGAAGTAGGGAAATTGATCAAGGAGATATGCGAGAGGTATGGGATAGTAGTAGTTGAGGGTCATGTGATGAGGGATCATATCCACATGTGCTTGGAGATTCCGCCAAAATATAGCGTATCAGAGGTGATAGGGAAGCTAAAAGGGAAGACGACAATCTTATTGCATCAGAGGATAGGAAGAAGGAAAAATTTTAAAGGCCTAAATTTCTGGTCTAGAGGTTACTGTGTGAGTACGATAGGAATATCAGAAGCGAGGGTGCTAGAGTATATCCGAAATCAAGAAAAGTTTGATCAGGAAGAAGACGCAAAACAAATGAACCTAATGGAAATGTAACTAAAAAGAATTTGGTAGGTCTAGCTTAGAGCAGGCCCCCTTCGAGGGGGCTTTAGGCCAAACCACCCGCTATGCGGGTGGTACCTGACTTACAGTGAGTTGCACTGGCATGTATGCACCAGGCTTAGATATTGAAATAGTACAGAAATTATCGCTCCAAACTACCGTAAAACGTACAGCAATCAATTTTATGGGTTGCTACGGCGCTTTCAATGGTTTAAAGGTTGCTGATTCTATTTGTAAAGCCGATCCTGATGCAAAAGTATTGCTGGTTTGTGTTGAATTGTGTTCGATTCATTTCCAAAAAGAATTTTCTACCGCAAATTTAATCTCAAATGCGATTTTTGCTGATGGTGCAGCTGCTGTTATTATTGAAAAGCAACCGGATAACAGAAAATGTTTTAGTATTGAATCATTTTATTGCGACTTGGTGCCCCAAACAAGTCAGGAAATGGTTTGGCAAATTGCGGATTCGGGTTTTGATATTGTATTAAGTTCATATGTTTCACAGGCTATCCAGTCTGGTATTTCTGAATTTACAAAAAAACTATTAAGCCAATCTAAGCAAACGCTGGCCAACATTGACTTATATGCAATACATCCAGGCGGAATCAAGATTCTTCAAGCTTGTGAAGAAGCGTTAAATATTACTGCAGAGGATAATAGATATTCTTATGGAGTATTGCGAAATTACGGGAATATGTCATCGGCAACCGTTTTATTTGTGCTGAAAAAAATTTGGGATGATATACATTCCGAAGAGCAGAAAAATATTTTTAGCTGCGCTTTTGGTCCGGGGTTAACACTTGAATCGATGATGCTAAAAACTCAATCTATGTGATTGAGTTAGTTTTTCAGAATGACTTGTTGTATTTTACCACTCATTTTTGCCCCAACGGAGAGCAGACCAGGAAATATTTTGATTATAGGTAAGACCATAGCTGTTATCCATGGGCGCATTGCAAACTGCGCAAAGAGCTTAGCCGCATAAATGCGGCTTATAAATTGTCTTTTCCATTGTTTCGTGTAGGCAGCTCCCGCTTCATCGATACCTGTATTGGTCAGAATGTCTTTTTGCCTATTGATCAAAACGTCGGATAGAAGCCATGCTGATTGCATTGCCATACTGATACCTTCGGCAACAACGGGATGCGCCTCTCCGGCGATGTTACCAGCGTAGAAGACTCCATCTGCATAGCATTGACGAATACCTGGACGAATGGGACCGACAGCAAGCCAAGCACCTTCACGTTTCGCGTTTGTGAGAGTTTTACGTACGCCGAGGCATGTTGTCATAATATGTTGAAATACTGCCTCACCAGCCTGCATTCCACGATATCTCTCCCTTACTTTTTGTAAGGTATCTCTACGAATGCAACAAGATAAAGTCACTCTTCCGTTATCGGTATGAACGAGTCCACCATATCCACCAGGAAATGCTAGTAATGGCATTAAATCTTGAGTCAGCTCACTATTTTTAAAATGCGCCTTGAAAGCTAACATATCTGAGCGGCGATGATTTGGCTTGCTTAGGGGGGATGTTTCTGGCTCCCAAGAGCCTTGAGCGCTAATGACAATACGCGCTGAGATGTTGATTGTGCCGTCTTTAGAAACGATTAAGCCGGTGAACATCGATGAATTGCGCTTTAGATTTTTGACTTGGCAAGGCTGCCAAAGCGTGGCTCCTGCACTTTCAGCTGCCGCGAGGAGGACGGTATCCAAATGCTCGCGTCCTAATGCACGTCCCCACCTGTGCACCGAATGGTTCAGTGGTGGCATTTTGGAAATTAGCATGGAATCTGAAGCAAATAAACCAACACGTCGTACTTCAGGGCCACCTTTTGTGAGATAAAGTTGAGCTATACCCAGTTTTTGTAATAAAGGCAGGCTTGTCGCCGAAATGAATTCACCACAAACTTTACGTCGAGGGAACGTTTTCTTTTCAACAATGGCTACCGACCACCCAGCCTTTGCTAGTAACAATGCAGCAGTTGCACCCGAAGGTCCGCCACCAATAATTAGCGCGTCAAATTGTATCATTCAATATATTACCTGTAGTGGACAATTATTGGGTGGCTTTTAATCCGGGCCACGCTCGCTTAAAACCTTTAGAAGTAAAAGCAGCTCAATATCGAATTCTCAAAAATACGGCAGAAAAATAGTTAGCTGCGCGTGTATTGTTTTATCTGCTCGATAGCGAGATTCATATATGCTAATCCTAATTGAAGTTCTCCACCGCCTCTAATAGCTGAATAATTCCATTACTGATGTCAATGCCATTAGATACATGTTGGATCGTATTGCATGTCACAATTCGTTCAACTCCCGAAGCTAGTAGTTCATGATAAGCATTATCTGCAAAAACAGCATGAACGCCGATACAAACGGGTGGTTTTAACTTAAGTAACTGTAAATGTTTAATAGTCTCAATCATGGTCATTCCCGTTGAGATAATATCGTCAATCAATATTGGTGTAGATTCTCGGTAACGTTCAATATTGGGAATGGATATTTCAACTGAGCGATCACCTTTTCTTGCTTTTTCTAAAATAAGGAAAGGGGCATTTGATTTTTTCGCAATCTCTTCAACCCATTGTGTACTCTCGACATCCGGTCCAATTAAAACAGGATTTTGAATATTTTGGTGTATCCAAAGTGCAATATCATCTGATGCATGTAGGACTTTTGTTGGTATGGAGTAAATATCATTTAATGAATGCCATCGATGAAGATGGGGATCAATTGTGATTAAACTGTCAAAATAAATGGAAATGAGTTTAGCAAAATATTTTGAAGTAATGCCTTGTCCAGGTTGAAATTGTTTATCTTGACGCATATAAGCAAGATAGGGTGCGATCAGCGTTATTTTTTTTGAACCTAATTCACCGGCCGTTTCTGCGGCAAAAATAAGAGGTAAAAGTTTGGAATTAGGTTTGTCTAAGCTAGTGATAAATATGATATCTCGTCCAGTCACATCTGAATCAATTTGCATGACAGTTTCCTCGTCAGGAAATTGATGCTGTGTGATTTTTCCAATTTCATAATGTAGTTTATCAGCAAGCTTCTTTGCTAAACCATCATCAAATAATGGAAAAATGATCGGGGTCTGTTTCATGAGCTCATCTCAATTTGAAAAATCTCATGACCTTGTTTAAGAAAATCGAGCGCATAGTTAAGTTCGCCTTGAGATTCTGCGCATATTTTATAGAGGGGTTGAGATTTTCCAACTATTGTGTGCAATGGCGTTAATAAATCAACTCCAGCTGATTTTGACCTAGGCGCGCCAGCTAATTTTGCAACGCGTGCAATATGACGATTATCAATATTAATAATCCTTCCTGGTTTACTCGATTCGATTATATGGGTAAAAGGAGCGATCGGAATATCACGCATTCCACCTTGAGCTTTGCAAATAGCTTGAAACTTTGATAATGCTTTTCCACTATCAAGAATCGCAGTTGCAATTATTTTTCCTTGTCCTGGACTTACGCTAGAAGAAAATTCTATGACATTACCCGCAAGGATTAATGCGCGTTCTCGCAAATCTTGCGGTGCATCCCTATCCAGATTAAGCACAGCTAATACATCACGGGCTTCAAGAGCTGGCCCTATGCCTCTGCCAACTGGTTGTGAGCCATCTGTAAAAATAACTTTTGTTTCGATGCCAAATTCTTTAGCTATTGATTCTAAAAAATTTTTAAGAAGTTCAGCGTGTGCGATGGATCTGACTTTAGCAGTCGTACCAATTGGCATATCAATCACGATATGGGTTGAGCCAGCAGCAATTTTTTTCGATAAAATGGAGGCAACCATTTGTCCTTCACTATCTAAATCTGCTGATTTCTCAATACGAATGAGCAAATCATCTGCGGGACTTAAAGCAACAGATCCACCCCACACAATACATCCATTTTCTTGCTCAACTACTTTTTGCATGGTGGGAATGTCTAAATTAACTGATGTAAAGACTTCCATCGTATCGGCTGTCCCCGCGGGAGAGGTTATTGCTCTTGATGAGGTTTTAGGGATCATAAGACCAAATGCGGCAACAATAGCCACTACAATTGGAGTGGTCCGATTTCCCGGTAAACCGCCTACACAATGTTTATCAACAATAAAATTTGACGGCCACGTTAAACGTTGACCGGTATCAACCATTGCTTTAGTTAAATCGAGAACTTCTTTTTTTGATAACTTATTGCCTGCACTGGCAGCAATGTACATGGCAATATTAATATCTGAGAGTTGCCCAGATAAAGCATCATCAATAATATGTCTAGTTTCATCCGCTTTTAATTCATGTCCATAAATTTTGGATCGAATATAGCTGAGAGAGTTGAGTGGTTCTGGATGAGTGATTGAAATTTCATCCCCGTCTTTTGCAGACAATAAATCCCAGGCATAGTGAGAAAGACTGGCTTCATTATGTCTTAACAGATCGGTTTCAATGGTATTTAGTGTTGCGATGATCGAGCGATCATTTAGCGTCACTCTGACACGTGTTTGCGCTTCGAAACCTTCCGATTTACAAATATGACAATCATCTCTCATGTAAATGATAGGTTCTTTATAAGTGTTTATGCCTAAGTACCTAAGACTTAATGTAGAATGATGTTCATTCATGTTAGCTGTCCAGATCGTGTTGGAATTCGCAATTTCAATGCTTTGTAGCCTTGAAAAAGCCCTGAATCGATAAAAATGTTTTTATTATCATCAAGTGATAAGAGATATTTTGATCCTGTGACTGTTTCTGTTGCACCTAGGAAAGTAATTTGCATAAGTGTGTTTAATTCCATTATATGCGAATAAATCCATAAATAAGATGGTAGAAAAATACATGATATATTACGCTGTATTAAACATCCAACGAATATGGAAGTCTCCTGGATGTTTTTGACCAATTCTGCTTATGCTCTAGAGCCCCAAGGACTAACTGTCTAAGCTAAGATAATGGAGTCAGCATGAACTGATCTGACCTAGGTTCCGTAGACACCAAATTTGATATAATTAATCAAAAGAGGTGTCATAATGAGTAAGTATGACAAGTCGTTCAAAGAAGAAGCAATTAGATTAGCTTTAACATCCCCACAACCCATATCCAAAACTGCCCGTGACCTTGGTTTAAAAGAAAGCACGCTCTACAACTGGATCAGT
>JBAQCP010000127.1:0-2330 GCA_049294295.1 Gammaproteobacteria bacterium
ATCCTAGGAACAGCTACAATAGATGGGGATCCCCCACTACGCTCGGGATGACAGTGGAACAGCAAAATGACAGTGACTGCTAAGATGACAGCTGCGCACTATCTAGGCACGCCACACATCAACCCATCAAGCAACTGAAGACGGAAGGACTTTTTATATGCTGCGTAATAAATTATTTACCTTATTTGCTTTTGCTGCCTTAATGCTAAGCTCACTCACCGCCAACGCGGCTGCCAATCCTTTAAATGAATTACTTCATCGCACCGGCGACCCAGTTGTTGGCAATCCAAAAGGCAAAGTTACTGTTGTTGAATTCTTTGACTACCAATGCGGTCACTGCGTTGCCATGGCTGATATCATGGCTGACATTGTCAAAACCAATCCCAACGTTCGTGTCGTTTATAAAGACTTCCCTATTCGTGGACCCATGTCTGACTTTGCAGCTAGAGCCGCTGTTGCTGCCAGCAGACAAGGCAAATATGCAGCCTTTAGTCATGCTTTATTAACAACCCGCTCTCCATTGTCTCAATCTGTTGTATTTTCACTCGCAAAAGAAACAGGCGTGAACTTACCAACGATGCAAGATGAGATGAATAGCAGCGCTGTCTTAAATACCTTAAGAGCAAATGCTAGCCTAGCACAAGCATTAGGCGTTAATGGCACACCCGCTTTTATTATTGGACCGACTAATGCGACTGATATGAAACAACTTAGTTTTATTATGGGTGAAATGAGCAGTAGTGAGTTGCAAGAGGCTGTTCAGAAAGCTAGCAAGTAACAACGCCTCCCGTGCGAAGGCACGGGACTGTGTTAGATTATGTCATTCCCGCGCAGGCGGGAACCCATCCCACTAGCAAGATGAAGCAACAATAGAGCAGCATTCATTTAAAATATAAAGCTCCGGGAATATTGTGGATAGGTTCCCGCCTGCGCGGGAATGACATAATACATACCAAGATGACAAACGCTCCCCCTCATTTACACACCCTCCCCAACAATGCTATATAAGCGTGCACGTTTTTTAAATCTCAAGGAGCAACACATGTCTCGGAAAATATCATTGTCAGCATTATCTCTCGCCTTAATCTCTTCAGCGGCTTTTGCTGACCCGCATTTTGTAGTGGCGCCAACATGCTTAACTAATCAAGTTCACGCTGCGCAGACGACCCTTGCATCAGATGCCAAATTAACGTTCATCAAAACAGATGAGGCCGGTATTGAGCAATTAATCAAAGCAAAACAAAAACACACCGCAACCCCTTGTGGTGGCTTTATGGATGTGACTGAAAGCTGGCAAAAACAGCATCAAAGCGCCGCTAAATTTTTAAGCAGCTACAGCCAACCCAAAGCTGCGTTATTGCAAAAAAATGACTACAAGATTCAATACAACAAACAAGTAAATGATTTGATCAGCACCATGAATCCACAAAATATGTGGACCGATTTAACCACGATGACCAGCTTCCCAACTCGTTATGCTGCCTCAGAAGATGGCATCAAAACAGCTAAATGGATACAAACACAAGTTGAGAACATGGCGAAAGAAGCAAATCGCACCGATGTCACTTTCCGCACCGTTGAAACTGGCAAACGCTACACTCAACCATCTGTTGTTGTGAAAATTGGTAATGGTGACAAACCAGGTGTTGTGATTGGCGGCCATATGGATACCTTATCCACTTGGTGGGGAACAATGCCGGGCGCGGATGATGATGGTTCCGGCTCCGTTACGGTTTTAGAATTGGCTCGCGTGTTATTAACTAGTGGTATGGAATTTAAAAAACCCATTTATTTAGTTTGGTATGCAGCAGAAGAAGAAGGTTTATATGGCTCACAAGCTGTTGTTGCTGACTTTAAAGAAAAGAAAATCGCCGTGGATAGCGTGTTGCAATTAGACATGACAGGCTATACCAAAGATTTAACGATGTGGTTAATTAAAGATTATACCAATGCTGATTTAACCAAATACTTAGAACAATTAATTACTACCTATGTGAAAAAACCAGTGAAGTACACGCAATGTGGTTATGCTTGTAGCGACCATGCTTCTTGGACCGAAGGTGGATTTATCTCAGCATTCCCTGTTGAAACAGCTTTTGGTGATGACAATCCTGATATTCATACCGCTAATGATACGATGGAAAAATTATCATTAGAACATATGACTAGCTATGAAAAATTGGCCATTGCGTTTGCCGTGGAAAGAGCAGAACCGGTTACTAAAGGTTAAGTGTAAAATAGGTAACCTGGATGGAGTCACTGCCGTCATTGCGAGCCACCACTGTCATTCCCGCGAAAGCGGGAACCCATTTATAACGATACTTCTGCTG
>JBAQCP010000128.1:0-5308 GCA_049294295.1 Gammaproteobacteria bacterium
TTGTACATTGGAGGCAAGGTGTAACACAAGCGTTTGTCTAACGGAAGCCGTATGAATCGAGAGGTTCACGTCCGGTTTTAAGAGCGGCCGATGGGGAAGATCTATCGGCCTACTCACCTTTGACATACCTTAAGGGTTATTACTAAACCTATTAAGGGTTCTACCTTATAAATAAGTATATGGTTTGCTATACAATGATATTTCGTCCTTGAAATTTTACCGTTTATTTGGAGATATGATATGTCACGTTTATACACACGTTTTTCGATTATATTGGCAAGCTTGTTGCTTTTAGTGTCAGTAAATATTTATGCTCAAGATGTGAATACAACTGAAACAACAACGACTCAGACAACTCAAACAGCAAGCGGACCCGTGACAGTTGAAAAACATACAGTGACAACCGCTGTGCCAGCTGCAAAAGAAGTTGTAGCGACACCAACCGGTTATGTTAGCTGTTCGACGGTAGAAGCAGGATGGGTAAATAATGTATGGTTACCAGCTCACCGTGTTTGTGAATACAAAAATAATCCTTTAGGTGTTAACTGGATTGAAGGCTACTGGTCTTGCACACAGGCAACTGATGCTGGTGCTTGTACGAGTTGGATTTGGGTTGCAGGACACTGGGTTCAGGCTAATCAATAACATTTAAATAACTTTTGACCCCCTTGGTTTTTCCATTGAGGCAAGGGGGCATTAGCACGGAAAGTAACTATATAAAAATCAAAGCCTGGATTGCTTCGTTACAAAAAACGCTCCTCGCAACGACGGTGCTTCAGTTATTCTCCCGCCCGAGCTCACCAAAAAACAAAGCTCGCCTATTTTGCGAGCTTTGTTTTGTTACGCAATTTTATTTATCGCTTTCAGAAATGGTAAACTCTGCTCTGTTGGATGTTTCAAATTCATGAACTGAACCGTCAACTGATACATTTATTATGATCTCAAAGATCCCGTGACCAGCTGTATCATAGTTTGTGGTTATTTTAGGCAGGTTTGATTCACTTATAAATCCACCTGGTGCCAAAGATATGACATCTATGCTTTCTATGGTTTCTGGTATACACATGTTGGTGTTACCATAAAAACAGACGGTACCTGTTTGATTGATAGTATAAGTTTGGGTTTGTGATGTTTGATTCCATACCCATATAGTACTACGGCCCTTAAACGTTATGTCTGAACCTGCTATTCCATCGTTTTGGAACGCGTTAACGTAGGCTGAGACATGACTCGTGTGTTCTTTATATTTAGAGAAACGTTTAGTTAGGGCGCTATCACTTTTTATGCTGAGAAAAGAGCCTTGTATTTTCCCATTCGCTATTTCTTTATGGCTAAGTAATTTGCCTTTGCTGATTTCTAAAGCAAAGCTATTGGCGCTAATCGCTGTAGTTAGCAAGAGGCCAAATAATATTCTTCCATTCATCTTTATTGCTCCTTTGATAGTAGTTTTATTTTTTTGGATCGAATATTTCAAATTCTTTTCTCTCGCCTGGAATGTTGATCTCGGTAATAATGCCAGTTTTGTTTTCGATGATTATATTTGCGCTGAAATGTGCATGGCCATTTCCTGCGATATCATAATTTTTAGTTACCTTGGGTGTGCTGAGATCAGTTATCGAGCCACCAGGTGATAATGATACGACATCTATGCTGCTTACGGTCTCCACTTGGCAAAATGAGTCTGGGGATTTAAAGAAGCACGTGTCAGCATTTTTAGTGATGGTGTAAGTTTGTTTATAAGATGATCCATTCCAAATGTAAATTTTGCTAAAACCTGTGAATGTTATGTCAGATCCTACTTCAGCATCGTCTTTTTTAGGTTTAATTATTTCCATATTGCCACTAATGTAATTTGATTCTACATTACGAGGAGAGAATGACTTGTTTGTATTAGCAGCAGTATCCTTCTTTATGCTGAGAAAAGTCCCTTGTATGTTACCTTTAATCGTTTCTTTATGATCCAGCAATGTTCCATTGGTTATTTCTAAAGCAAAACTATTGGCACTGATAACAGTTGTTAGTGCTAGTCCAAATAATATTTTCTTTTTCATACTATCGTCCTTGATTAGTGATTAAACAGCCCAACGAGCGTACTTGATGGTTAAATAAAAATCAATAGGCAGGTATATCGGTCGAAATAATTAAAACTTAAGCAGAATATTAAAACAATGAGTGTAGAAGAAGTCGTGAACGCAGATTTCCATTTTCGAGTGGGAGCCGCTGAATAAAACCTGCGATGAATGGGTAAGTATTTATTTGCTTGTAGAGTCCCACCTTGTATCTATCCATTTTTTTTGTAGTTCCTGAGAAAGAAATGTCCAAGCAACAATGCGGCTTATTTTATTTCCTTGCTCCATTTGGATGGTTTTTATTTCGGTAGCAGATGATTTTTTTAATTCTTGATAAACACTTTCAAGGTTGGCTTGTTTTGAAATTAAAGTAGAAAACCAAAAACAAGAATGGGAGAATTGCTTGCTTTGCAAAATCATGTCTCGCACAAATCTTTTCTCGCCACCTTCGCACCACAATTCATTATGTTGGCCACCAAAGTTTAAAGTTGGTTGTAGGGTTTTTTTTCCTGTTAAATTATTTAGTTTACGCAGCGTGCCAGACTGCGCTTCAGCTGCTGAAGCATGAAATGGGGGATTGCATATGGTGATATCAATGCATTCATTTGGTTGAATAATCCCTTGAAAAATATCTTTGGGATTATTTTGCAATCTGATTTCAATTTTTCCTGTTAAAGCAGGATTCATTTCAATTATTTTCTTTGCAGATTTAATAGCAACAGGGTCGATGTCAGCACCAATGAATGACCAGCCAAATTCATGGTTCCCAATAATGGGGTAAATACAATTTGCACCTACACCAATATCCAGACATTTGATCTTATCACCCCTTGGTATATTTCCTTTGTTATGACTACCTAACAGATCTGCAATATGATGAATGTAATCTGCTCTACCTGGAATGGGCGGGCATAAGTAATTTTTAGGAATGCTCCAATTCGTGATGCCGTAGTAATGCTTGAGAAGAGCCCTATTAAGCATAGTCACAGCTTTCGGGTTGAAAAAGTCAATTGAGAGATCATTGTAGGGATTCAATCTAACAAACTGAGCTAAAGCGGGGCAACTTTCAATAAGCTGTTTGAAATCATAGCACCCACAGTGCTTGTTTCGTGGATGTAATTTAGATTTTACTTTGGTGAGTTCTTTTTTATTCTTAGTCATGGAAAGAGTATAAACATTTTTTGTTGCAAAAAGTATATGTTCTTATTGATGTAAATTTACTATTACTAAGTGGTTATATTTTAGCCATTCTGCAGAATCATCTCAGCTAAAGAACGTAAAAATAATTAGAAATACAAATCCTACAATTGCTGTAAGGCCATGGCCAATCGCCATCCATTTTGGAATGGATTTACCAGTAATATCACGAAATAACAACATTATTCCTCCTAAAGCGGCTAGAACAAAAATAATAATGCTAATAATAGGTGATGGATTATGAAAAAAAGCATAAATGATTAGGATGATTAAACCTGTTGCAGCTAGCGGTCCATGTGTAAATGCAACTCCTTTAGGCGTATTTATATTCTGAAGTACAAAGGATAATAAATACAAACCCAATAATGCGGCTAATGCAAAAAATACGATTGCTGTCATCAACATCTAAGTGCTCCCATCTATTTTAATTGTTTATTTTTCAGGTTAGATTTTGCAGGATCTTCAATTACTTTTCCATCCTGTGTAAAGCGGCTGCCATGACAAGGGCAATCCCAGGTTTTTTCTGCATTATTCCATCCGACAATACCTTTCATGTGGGTGCAAACGGCAGATACAAGGTGTAGTTGATTATTTTCATCACGAGAAACAGCGCACTTTTCGCGATTAATTTCTAATACTCTTCCTTCACCTGGTTTAATATCGTCATAACTTTCGGAAGAAAATAAAGGATAATCTTTCAGATATTGAATAAAAACATTAGCATTTTCTTTTGCAAGAAATGCTAATGATGCAATTGGGTCAAATCGATTAGATTGATAAGTATCAATTAAAGGATTTTGATTTTCTAGAATTAAATCACCCAAAATTATCCCTGCTAATGTCCCATATACTAAGCCATCAGCAAAAAAGCCAGTGGCCATATAAGTGTGTTTAGAAGAACGATTTGCCAAGCCAATATAGGGAACATTATCAGCTGCTTGATAATGTTGAGAAGACCATTGATACGCTATCTCAGAAACTGGAAAATGATCTCGTAAAAATTTTTCAAGCTCTTGATAATGTGTAAGTGTGTCTTCACCTTGGCCAACCTTATGATGACTGCCTGCCACCATTATCATTTCCGGATGATTGGTTGATATGGCATGTGTGCAAGTGGCATGAGGAGGACGATCTAAGTCCCAAAAATGCCCTTCAGGGTATTTGTTATCTTTTAAATAGGCTGAAACAACATAGCTTCTATAGGGTGCCGTAAACATTTGCGTTAAATTGACGCCAATCGGCGTATGAGTCGCCATCAACACTTTTTTAGCCGTAATTTTTGCATTAGCTGTTTTTAATGTGCAAAAATCTTTTTCAATTACATCGGTTATTCTGGTATTTTCAAATATTAAGCAACCTTGTTTGGCTAAATCATCTGCCATAGAGATAACATATTGTAAGGGGTTGAATCTTGCTTGATTAGGCATTAAGACTGCTTTTTTAAAATTGAAGGCTAACGGTAATTCCGTCACATATTCGATAGGGATTTCCATTTTTTTAAATAAACTGACTTCTTTATCAAGAGAAATTCTTTCATGATCGGCTGTGTATCCATACCAAGGTCTTCTTGAAAAGTGACAATTTATATTTTTTTCGGTCACATTTTTTTCTATGTAATCAATAGCAAATTTCCGGGAATGAGCAATTGATTTTGTTGTTTCGAAATCAAATTTGGGAAGAATATTTTGATAAAAGGGTTGAACAGGAATATAAAGATTTCCAGTAGAATAACCAGTTGTTACGCCGCCGATTTTATCCGCTTCTAGGATAGCTACTTTTTTTCCAGCTTTAATTAATTGTGAAGCAGCAGTGATCCCTGTAATTCCACCACCAATAATAGCAACATCTACCTCGATGTTCTTTGTTAGTTCTGGATAGGTGGAAGAGCGAGTGCTAATAGCTTCCCATAAAGATATATGATCTGCCTTGAGTTTAGTAGACACACATTTCTAAAACCCTGACGCTATTTTTTCATACTGCTCAGGCGCTTTGTATCCAAGGTATGAATGCTTGCGCTGTCGATTGTAAAACACTTCTATATA
>JBAQCP010000129.1:0-6118 GCA_049294295.1 Gammaproteobacteria bacterium
TATATAGAAGTGTTTTACAATCGACAGCGCAAGCATTCATACCTTGGATACAAAGCGCCT
Organism: Gammaproteobacteria bacterium; assembly: GCA_049294295.1. Classification (GTDB taxonomy): domain Bacteria; phylum Pseudomonadota; class Gammaproteobacteria; order DSM-16500; family DSM-16500; genus Aquicella. The sequence continues at coordinate 61 of JBAQCP010000129.1, forward strand.
GAGCAGTATGAAAAAATAGCGTCAGGGTTTTAGAAATGTGTGTCTACTAAACTCAAGGCAGATCATAGAGCCTAATAAGCATCTTTCTCATATCATTTTCTCTTTGTTTTTCATGTGGTTACATATGCACCCTTAGACCATGGTACAATAAAATGTTGAGCTAATTAATGAATATCACTATGAGTTACTTTTTTATAACGGCATCTCAGGAGGTTTTATGTCTAAGCAGCAGGATAACTTAATCAATGATATTCTAAATCTTAAAAACGATGCATTGGTCATTAAAAAATTAGAGGATAATATATTCGATTTCAAATCACACATTGAATCCAAAGGATGGCTAGGTAAAGTAGGCATTTCATTTTCAGGTCGCGCCATTATAGATTCTGATAAAAAAGTGGTGACGTATTGGGATATGATCAAAAAGACATCCTCTGGCATGGGTGGTGAAAGGATGGGTTTCTCAAGTGAAACTTTCTTAGTAAAAGGTTCGGAACGATCAGGCTCCGGCACAGGGTCTGTTCCAGGTGGTGAAAAATATAGTTATGACTATGGAAAAGTACGTGAATTAGTTCGATCTGTTGTGGAGAAAAATGGATGGCAATTCAAAACAACTTTAATTAAGCCGAAATGGTGGAAAGGGTTATTCGGATAAATGGCTACCACAACTCTGTCGGAGGTAAGCTAATGACCATGCCAATTTCCTGCCGGTTATGTGGAGCGAAATTAAATACAGGCTTTTTTTCCCTTTGCAAAAGCTATGTTTGATACATGGATTATACAATAACAACATGAAGAGAGCATGAATATAGGATATCCAATTAATTATAGTTCTTCATCTTGTGTACAGATCAGTAGCACTGGTTTTTCCACAAATGTTCTAGGGAAGGTATCACTTCGAGGATCGGCGCCATCATAAAGTGCCTGATATTGTGCGCGATAACCACGATTGGTTTTTATGTATTTTACAGATTCAGGAATCGCGTAAAAATACCCCATAAATATTTCATTTCCCTCATAGGGTTCACTAAAGTAAATCGTAAAAACCTTTTTATTTAGTGCCTCAACAACATATAACTTACCTTGTTTTTCTTGCTTGGTGCATTCTGCATTACTGCAAATATCAACATATCGAAGGGTTGCGTTGTCTATTTTTATTTTCAGATCATTACCTTCTCCTCGCGGGAAACCAGAGATCGTAGTGTTTCCCGTAACCGATTTGCAATTCAAATTTAATTGCGGGGTGCCTGCATAGCAGGTTAGCCCGGTCATCATGCATGCTTGAAGTATAAAATATTTTATATATTTATTCATGTATGATTATCCTATAGTTTGGGTAACCTGGCCTAAAATTGACAGCCATTTTATTCAATTTTCCAAGATTCATACATTGCTTTGGCAATAGGTAGATCATTATCATATTGTTGAGCGGGACTGATATAGGTCCATGAATAAAGCGTTTTATCTCCATCACGTGAGAGTAAAAACAACATTTGCTTCATTTCATGCCCCTTGAGATTAAACGTTATAATGCAAGATTCACCATGAATATTTTTGGGATCTGTTGGCAGCTCAATTGGACCGGTATTTGAAATTTTTACATTGGTTCTTTGTATAGAGATTTGTTTTTTTAACGCATCCATCGCAGCGGTAACATTCTTATATTCACTAGCTGCTTTAGCAGGAACAACCTGGATAATAATGGATGAGTAATTGGAGCGGGTGCCTTCTTTCCCTTCGAAGAGGATAGCATTTTCTCCACTTTTCTTATAATGCCAGTCTTCAGGGTATTGAATAGTATAGTGATGGGTTGTATCTTCGAAAAGTTTAGCGGATATACTATTTTGCAGTGTATCTGATTTAATTTCAGGTGCAGGTGCACGTATTGCAAGAATTTTCCATACGCCATTTTCCTTTGTTAAGAGATAATCAAAGCTTGTTTTTTTTCCGTCATTTGTTTCCAACGTAACTTTAGCATAGCCCTTGCCGTTATTAACTTGCCTTTCAGGAATTGAGATGCTTTTGTAGTTAGTCATTGCAGGGTAATGTGAAATGTAATTTTTAAAGTTATCTAAGCTGACATTCGCTTTGGTTTCATCGGCCATGTATGAGTAAGCCTTAGCCGAATCATTTACTTGTATTGCATTTAATTGTTCGCGTATCGTGGTTGTCATAGGACCTGTGAAATAAAATACTAATGACATTAATAAAATGATATAAACCAATAGAACAGAGATGACACTGCCAACTATAATTAAAGTTAATTTTAACGGTGATGCACGACCTTTGGTGAATATGAGGTATTTATTTTCGCTGTCAGTAAAATTGCAGCAGGCAATTTGTATTAAATCAATCAATGTCCAAATACCAAGGCCACCACCCGTTAAGAGCATTAAGATACCTGTTTTTATTTTACCAACGTAAAAACGATGTAAGCCAAGTGATCCTAAAAAAATACAAAGTAAAAGCGCAGAAACTGCAGATTTATCGCTCTTCGTTTCTCTTGAGGGAGATGTGCTCGCGCCACATTGGGTACAGAATTTTGTATCGGATTTAAGTTGAAGTCCGCATTGAGAACAGCGTTTTAAATTTTCCATGTTACCACCTCCTTTATACCATCAATGGAGAACCTTTCAGTCTATTATAAGCCTTAATTTTATGTGCCGGGAGGGAATATTTGTAATTTATTGATAAAATTAAATATTATTGATTATAGGATCAAGCTTTAAGTAATGGATGTTAGCTGCCAAACCTTGCGCTAATACGAGAAATAATGGAAAGTATTTCCTTGAAATAATTCTTACATAAAACGATAATCTATATTCATGAGCGCATTATTAGCTATTACTCTGATACCGATGTTGTTACCAATGTTGATCGGGTAAAATTATCCCTGAAAATAAACACCCTGTTACTTCGATTCTACAAAAGTTGTATGCACCAATTTTACGAATCGCATTAATGCGACGATATGACGATATATAGTAGTAGGCGTCTCTATATTGTTAGCTATAAGTATCATTCCACTTTTCAAATTTATTGGAAATGATGCTATTTTTTCATACTGCTCAGGCGCTTTGTATCCAAGATGTGAATGCTTGCGCTGTCGATTGTAAAACACTTCTATATAATCAAAAACAGATTTTTTCGCCTCCTCTCTAGTTTGATATCACTCGTGCATGCGATGTGACATCGACCAACCAACAATTTCACGAGAATGTAAATCCATGAAAACAGCCAGATATAACCAGCCATCGACTGTCGGAATATAAGTAATGCCTGAGACCCAGCCTGCACGACCAGTTGTTTCAATAGCAATTTAGGCATTCCTGGTCTTCTGTATTTTCTGTCCATTTAAATTTAGCTAGTCAAAAAGATGAGCACTATATTTATTTGTTGCGCTAGATTATAGAGCTTGACCGCGCCCTGCGGTGTAGTCTATGATTCAGCGCAACTTTAGGATATTATTCTGGAAAACCTTGTATTTCTCATGAAACAATCTATCGATATCTATTTAGTGAGACGGGGGTTAAACAAAATCTTTATCGGTATTTCAGTCTCGTCAAAAGCGTCGATTTCCAGAGATCGCAAGAAAAAAAGTAAAACTCAGTTTAATTTCTAATCGTGTATCTATCCATGATCGACCTATTAACCAAACATTATTTCTGTTCTAACCTGAATAAGGCCTCCAATTGTTGAGGCCTTATTGCAGATGTGTATAAATTAGTGGATACGTTTTAATTAAAATTACATGTCGATAAAAAGTCTGCTATCGATTTCTTTTTAATGACTTCAATGTTAGCGCCATCACTATTAGTAGCTGGAACATACTCAGAACCTCCTTGAACATTTGTTAAATTTATATGCCATGGATACCAATCATATGTAAAACCTTGTCCTGTCCAAGGAAAAAGAACTGGCATGCCTGAACTGCTATTAGGGGTAGTGCTACAGTAGGAAGAGTAAAAGTAATATGGCAAAAACGAACTGACCGTTGTGCCATCATAAGTTGGCGGGGCAATGTTGCAATTATGGGGAATGGAAAGAGCTGAACCTGAGCAAGCTGTCGTCTCAAGGTTACCATCAGTAGGACATGGTCGAAACATATTGCCATCTGCTTGCCCGGATATATGAGGATTATTTCTTAACTTAAAAAAAGTAAATGATCTTGGAGAATCAGGTGAATCCGGCGGTATGCCAAGAAATTGATTAAAGCGAACCGCGGCGTCTGATAGTGATAAATTTTGATTTTGAATGATTTTGCAAACTGATATTAAGTTGGCTGCTGAACCAAGGAATAAAGTGCCGTAACTGCCATTATTGTAATTTGGTGTAGGAGGATTTGTGGGGGTAGGATACCCAGTAAATGTGGAATATATTACAGCACTGTACTCGTAACTGGGATTAGGTGAGCTTGGATAGGGAGGAAATGCATCTAAATTGGAAAACTGTTGCAATAAACCAAAATTTTTTAGGGCTCTAGGCATGGCAGAGGTGTTATAAATTGTCTGGTAGGCTAGATAATTATTATATCTTGGATCAGATAGCAGAGATGAATCCGAGTTGTTCCCATTATGGAGTCTTTCACAATAATAGTTTGAAGAGCTTACAGAAGACACGAAGGAGGCACATTTTATACTTAAGATACCACAAGATGGGTCGCTGTTCCCTGAATTACCGTTAAGTACAAAGTTTCTGATTTTAAAATTAATCGAATTGATTTCATTAGTGCTATGCGTGTAAGGATTAGTGAGCAAATGCATTTGTTGAGGATAGGCAGTGATATAAGGATTAGGTTGAAAATCACAAGTTGGATGAGCGTTACTATAATTTACATAAACCTGATTTACCTTTGCTAGAAGCTGTTGTTCGTTATCGGCGTAAGCGATTTTGCTAAAAAAAAGTGTTGTTGCTAATAAAACAAATAATCTTTTTTTCATAATCATCCCTAATAAAACAGTCAATGCTAAAAATGGTAATTAAGGCCTAATCGAATAAGTTGCGCCGGATTAGCCCATTTATATTGTGCTTGGAATGGTGGATTGGGAATAACTGGATCCGCAATTCCAGAAGTTGAACCAAGATCGATATATAAATACTCTAGTTTCACCGACCAATTTTGCTTGATGGCCCATTCAATTCCTCCACCAGCAGTCCACCCAATTCGTGTGAAAGATCTGGTAAGTGGATATTGTCCATCACCATATCCACCAGGAACATAATCAACATCCGCCATTTCTTTCATGGAACCATAGGCCAGTCCACCGGTACCATATATCAATAGGGAGTTAGTAGGTGAAAAGCCGAGGCGTCCGCGCAAGGTCCCAAACCATTGCACTTTTTGCTGGGCTGAGAGTGCATTATTGAATACTTCTAAATGCTCCACTGCGTTTCCTACCGCATCTCCTGTGGCAGAGCCTTTTAATGAACTCCAGTTCATATCCGTTTCTAACCCAAAATACACTTGGGGATAAGTTCTTATTTGCCAGTTATATCCTATTTGCCCGCCTAATATGCTACCTGACATAGATACCGACATGGATGAAGGTTGAGTATTGCCATCACCAGGTGGAAGTTGGGCTGGCTCAGGAAGAGGTATAACTTTAGTATTTGCATGTGACCAGATATAGCCCCCGTTTATACCCCCATAAAAACCAGACCAGTTTGTTGTTGCAGCCTTAATGCCTGATGTTCCTGCAATAAAAAACGTAGTTACGCAGAGTAGGATAAGCGGCCTTAAGTTTGGCAACCTCATCACGTCTAATGAACTGCACTTTCTGTTATTTAAAATCATTGAATACCTTCTTTCCGTGTAAGGTGCTGAATATAGAATCCGGAGCGCAGTATTCCAGATAGGAACAAGGATAACAATGATAATATTTCAAGAGTTGGCGGCGACTGGCGGGCGTAGTCTAAGGTGCAAGCTATTCTGATAATGAGGTTTAAACGTACCTAAGCTTTAAGCGTGCACAACGTCTTGAATAGAGCATAATATTAACCTAGTTTTATTACTTAATCACGGTCAACTTATGTTGATTCTTGATTTTGTAAAGCTCCC
>JBAQCP010000130.1:0-4231 GCA_049294295.1 Gammaproteobacteria bacterium
CCTTGCTACGCTCGGGATGACAGTAAGGGGCTCGGGATGACAGTGACTACCTCGCCCGAGCTTTTACCTATTAATTATACCCGATCCTGGCTTTACCCCGCCACCCGCAAGCAAAGCAACTGCAGCCCAGCCCACGTATTCCCCGGTGCTACACCCTTAATTGTTTTATCAATTTCATTCGCGTGTAATAAATATTGCCAGCAATCTTCCGCCGTGAATTTCCGTAAAAACTGCTTAACCCCAGCCTGTCGTTTAGCAAAAATTCTATTTTTCTGCATCATTGTTTCCATATTTAGGCCAGATTTTAACTGTTGCGCCATATCAGCTAATAAGCGTAATTCCCGTGTGATGGCCCATAGCACTAAGACGGCTTCAGTGCCTTCAGTCTTTAATGATTCCAATACATGCAATGCCCTTGCTTTATTCCCAGCAATTAAATGCTCAATCAAATCAAAGACAGTAAAGCGGCTTTCATCTGTCAAAATGGCTTGGATCGTTGTGCTATCAATTGTTTCGTTAGATTTTAATAAATAAATCTTTTCTATCGCTTGTGCAGCCGCGACTAAATTGCCTTCAATATAATCGGCTAATAAATTAGCGGCATCAGGCGTAAACGTTAGTTTGTATTTTTTACCGCGAGCAATAATCCACTGCGGTAATTGTTCGCGTGGGATAGGCCAAATAGCAACGACCATGCCGGTTTTTTCTAGTGATTTATACCAAGCACTACGCGTGATTTTTTCGTCTAGCTTACCAATGTCGATTAATAAAATATTATCTTCAACGGGCTTCTCGCCATACGCTTGCAAAATGGTACTGGCTATTTTGGTGGGCGCCATGTCCCTGAAATCTAATTCTAACATACGCTTTTCAGCCATTAACGAATTAGCATATAAAAGCGAATACAATTGCTCCCAGTCAAATCCCGCTTCCGGTGTAATGCGTATCCGCTCGCTAAAGCCTGCTAATTTAGCATTTTTACGAATTAACTGGATGGCATCTTGTTTAAGCAATAATTCATCGCCGCTAATAATATAAATAGCGGCTAATTTGTTTTTTAATTGTTGCTCAAGCTGGAAGTGAGTAAGTTTCATTCGTTAGTGACTCGGAATGGCTTTGTTAATCATACGGGTGACTTCGTGAGAGGCTAGTCGGTTCATAATATTGTAAGCAATTGTGCGGCGCATTTGTTGGTAAAACAAATTAGATTCATTACTCGTACCCAAAATTTGATTGGATTGAATAGTGAGATAGCGCTGTTCGGTTAAGGTGGTAGCAGGCATGATGATGCCTCCATTACTATCAGTGACTGCAAACGTAACAACGACTTTTAAAGCGTATTGTCGTGTTTGCTGCGTGCCGCTGACGCTTAATAAATCTTGTACGTTATCATCTTGCATAATGACTAAGATAGTCTTTGCAGCCGATGCATTCGATACCAGCTTGACATTAGAGAGTTTTAAATTCTGCTCTAAGTTTTGGGCGAGGGTGCCGTAAGGGTCTGGTGTCTCTAAATACATTGTTTGCAAGGGCGGTGCTAATATCTTATTGCCTTGCAAATGAAAGCCGCAGCCGGTAAGGGCTGCTGCAAACAATAGTATGCAAACGCTGTAAACAGCAAATTTTATCCCTGATAAATTCTTCATTATTCTCCCGTGACAACACTCACTAACTTGCCTGGCACAACAATCACTTTTTTAATCGATTTACCATTGATTGCTTGCTGTATTTTGGCATCATCTTTTAACTTCGCTTCAATAGCTGCTTGATCAGCAGTTGCAGCAACTCGAATTTTACCGCGCATTTTACCATTCACTTGCACGACTAACTCAATGCTATCAACTTTAAAGGTGATATTGCCACATTTTGGCCAAGGTGCCGTTAAAATGATGCCTTCATAATCCAAATCTAACCAGAGCTGATGGGTGATATGCGGCGTAATAGGCGCTAATAAACGCAGCAACATGCCAAAGCATTTTTGAGTAATCAATTCATAAATATCTAATTGTTGGCTATCAGCTGCTGGCTGCAATTTGGTTAACAAATTAAGGATTTTCATACAGCTAGATACAACGGTATTAAATTGTTGTCTCTCGTAGTCAAAACGCGCTTGATCTAAGATCTCATAAATTTGTCTAAAGATATCAATTTGAGCCGGATCTGCATTTTCTAAATGATGTAAGCTTAATTGTTCAGATTTAGGAATGCGATTTTGTTTACGAATAATATCTTTATGGTCATGCGCATAAGTCCACACGCGTTTTAAGAAACGATAGGCTCCTTCAACGCCGCTATCTGACCATTCCAAGCTTTGCTCTGGCGGTGCTGCAAACATCACAAATAGACGAACCGTATCTGCGCCATAACGCTCGATTAATGGCTTAGGATCGACGACATTGCCTAATGATTTAGACATCTTCACGCCGTTATTAAGCACCATACCTTGCGTTAATAAACGAGTAAAAGGTTCATCGGTATTAACCAAGCCTTCATCGCGCATTAATTTGTGGAAGAAGCGTGCATATAATAAGTGTAATACCGCATGCTCAATACCACCGACGTATTGATCGACTTGCAACCAATAATTTGCACGGCCATCTAACATCGCTTTCGTTTGTTTTTTGCAAGTGAGGCGTGCGTAATACCAAGATGATTCCACAAAGGTATCAAAAGTATCCGTTTCTCGTTCTGCAGGTCCCTGACAGGTAGGGCAGTTTACATTTAAAAATGAAGGCATTGATTTCAATGGTGAGCTAACACCAGAAAATTCAACGTCTTCAGGCAATATAACAGGTAAGTCTTTTTCTGGAACGGGGACCACGCCGCAAGTTGGGCAGTTAATCATTGGAATAGGTGTACCCCAATAACGTTGACGAGAAACACCCCAATCGCGTAAACGATAATTCACTTTACGTTGGCCTATGCCTTGTTCTTCAAGATTAGTAGCAATGGCATCAAATGCTTTTGCAGATGTCATGCCAGTATAGTCACCAGAATTGATGAGGATGCCCATTGCGGTTAAGGCACCTTGCTCTTCATTCCATTCTTTGCCTTCTTCTTTAATGACTTGTTTGATCGGTAAATTGAATTGTTTAGCAAATTCATAATCGCGTTGATCATGTGCAGGAACCGCCATTAATGCACCAGAACCATATTCCATTAAAACAAAGTTAGCCGTCCAAACAGGAATTTCTTCGCCGGTTAATGGATTGCGCGCGTTAATACCTAATGGCATGCCGCGTTTTTCCATCGTGGCAATATCAGCTTCCGCCATTTTGGTATTACGGCAAGATTCGATGAATGCTTGCAGCTCAGGATTATTTTCTGCTAATTGCTTGGTGAGGGCATGTTGCGGTGCCAAGGCAATATAGGTGACGCCAAATAAAGTATCAGGGCGCGTGGTAAAAACAGTCATACTGTCGTGTTTTTCAATGGGAAAGGTAATTTCTAATCCTTCTGAACGGCCTATCCAATTGCGTTGCATGGTTTTTACTTGTTCTGGCCAATGGTCTAACTTGTCGATATCTTTTAATAATTCTTCTGTGTAAGCCGTAATTTTTAAGAACCACTGGGCAATTTCACGGCGCTCAACTAAGGCACCAGAACGCCAGCCGCGGCCATTAACCACTTGCTCATTTGCTAAAACGGTTTGGTCAACAGGATCCCAGTTCACTTCTGCATTGCGCTTATAAACTAAGCCTTTTTCATATAGACGGATAAAGAACCATTGTTCCCAGCGATAGTAGTCAGGATCGCAAGTGGCGACTTCACGACTCCAGTCGTAAGCAAAGCCCATTTGCACCATTTGGGCGCGCATGTTTTCTATATTTTTTCTGGTCCATTCGGCAGGTGGGATTTTATGTTTGATAGCTGCATTTTCGGCAGGCAAACCAAAAGCATCCCAGCTCATAGGCTGCAACACATTTTTGCCTAACATATATTGATAACGTGAGATCACATCACCGATCGTATAATTACGGACATGCCCCATGTGCAAACTGCCGCTAGGGTAGGGCATCATAGATAAGCAGTAAAATTTTTCACGATTAATATCTTCAACTGCTTGAAAGCAATTTTTCTCTTGCCAATATTTTTGTGCTGAGGCTTCAATGTCTTGTGGTTGATACATTTCTTGCATGTTTAATCTCGCTTAAAATAATTCGTTTATCAGCAGTTCTTGCTGACATATCGCGATGGGGTGTTCTTAGAGGGGAGAATCGCGATTCTCCCC
>JBAQCP010000131.1:0-23145 GCA_049294295.1 Gammaproteobacteria bacterium
GTAATTCTTTGTCGTCTACCATGTCAGCTTTGTTTAAATAAACAACGATGTATGGCACGCCAACTTGGCGAGCAAGCAAGATGTGCTCACGGGTTTGTGGCATTGGGCCATCCGCTGCGGAGCAAACCAAGATTGCGCCGTCCATCTGTGCAGCACCAGTGATCATGTTTTTAACATAGTCAGCATGGCCTGGGCAGTCTACATGTGCGTAGTGACGGTTAGCGGTTTGATATTCAACATGTGATGTAGAAATCGTAATACCACGTGCCTTTTCTTCTGGCGCCTTGTCAATTTCGTCGTAAGCTTTTGCTTCGCCGCCATTCAGTTTTGCCATAATACTAGCGATAGCCGCTGTTAAAGTGGTTTTACCATGATCGACGTGGCCGATAGTGCCTACGTTAACGTGTGGTTTATTACGTTCAAATTGTTGCTTAGCCATCGACTACGCTCCTATCCAAATTAAATAACGACTATAGTTTTTTACACGCAAAAACTGGAGACAATGCCCCAGTTATTTGAAAATCTACAAAAGCCCACGACCGGATTTGAACCGGTGACCTCTTCCTTACCAAGGAAGTGCTCTACCGACTGAGCTACGTGGGCGTGCTCTAGAATATAGCGGGTGATGGGAATCGAACCCACGCTATCAGTTTGGAAAACTGAAGTTCTACCATTGAACTACACCCGCTTTCTAGTTACCAGAAACTAGACTCTGGAACTAAGAGAGTCTAGTTTCTGGTATCCAGAATAATTTTGGAGGGGGAAGGATTCGAACCTTCGAAGGCGATTGCCAGCAGATTTACAGTCTGACCCCTTTGACCGCTCGGGAACCCCTCCTAAAATCAGGCGTGAATTTTGCTTCATATAATGAATCGTGTCAACAAGATAGGCGTGTTATTTCGTAAATATTTTTAATAAGGCGGCGTAAGGGAATAAATCGGATCAAATTAAACCAAAAAGCACGTCTTTGCAGGCAGAACCTTTAGTTAGGAGACCGCTGCCATCCCGAGCATAGCCCACTACTGTCCGGTTAATCAAAATTCCTCGTCGTCCCGCGCGAAGGCGCGGGATCCAGGACAGGGGTGAGTCAAGCAGATGGCTTGAGATTAAGCAAAAAAAGCTTTTTTGAAATATTTTTTACAACATTACGATGTGGCGGTGCTCTGGATCCCGCGCCTTCGCGCGGGACGACGAGGAATTTTGATTAACCGGACAGTAGTGGAACATAGCCTGGATGACAGAGAGGGCTCTCAAGAGGGCAGCCCCGGATGTAACCTTATTGTACTGATTTTACTGACGTACCCATGCAAGTAGTATCAGCAAGGCAAGCCCAGCAAGCCTGGCAGCTGAGACCATTGTACTGGCATGCCGAGCAAATTTTCTCACATTTGTGCCGGATACAATTGCCACATTGACCAACCGTACAATAACTTTCCCAACAAACCTGTTGGTATGTCAGATTCGGATGACCACAGCCACTTAAACAAATAACAAGCCCCGTCATTGCCCACCATTTAATATTCATTCAGCTACCCCTCTTGGATTCTTCCATAATCCCATACGTATACCCACCCGTATCTACACTTTTATCTAGCATTGATTCAATCTGTGTACGCACTGCAGATGCATTTTCCCCAATAAACTGAATACCTACACCAGGCAAAACATGGTGCAACGCATGATGGGGGCTTATCCAAACAACCTTACCTTCTATTTTTAGCTCACCCTTCCCATCAGGGAAATGGAGCTCAACCCAGAGAAGGTCGCCCAATGAATATTGCTGCGGGGTTGGCACAAACAACCCGCCGTGATTAACAAAAGGGATATAAGAGAGATTTAACTCTAATATATCTTGCATGGTGTAATTGATTACAGCATCACCCATTACTTCCTCCCTACTGCGGCCAACAGGCTGCTGGTGATTTTGTCACCGTACCATTATTAACCGATAGCACTATAGAAGCGCAAGACACACCATTGACGGCATCATTCGCCTGATCACCAATTGCTGCCGCCGTGATGGTATAAGATGAAGCGCCTATATTCGTAATTGATAAGGCATAATACCCCTCGGAGGAAGCCGTCACCCCGCCCCAAACCTGAGCAAGCGTGCCATATTGTGTCTGCTGACTGCGATACCGCTCTTCTGCCAATGAAATAGAGATAATGGCATTCACCGCGTCGATTCGCCTGCCTTTTCTCACATAAGGAGAGTATAGACTAGATGCAATCGTTGCTATAATCGAGATAACAAGCAACGTTATCAGTAATTCAATTAACGTCATTCCCTGATTTGTTTTTAGCTTCATAGGCCCCTCTAAAAAAGTGATCCCATTTTAAATATTGGCAAATACATCGCAACGACAAAACTGCCCACCACCACACCTAACACCAACATAATCACGGGCTCAAGTAAATTACTAAGATTATCGACGGTTGTATTCACTTCTTCTTCATAATAATCAGCAACCTTATGCAGCATCGCAGATAAGGTACCTGATGCCTCACCGACAGCCACCATCTGCACCGCCATATTGGGAAACAATTTCGTTGTACGCATAGAAGAAGATAATTGCCGACCACTAATCATATCTTTGCATACATCTAAAACAGCCTCACTATAAATACGATTCCCCATCACGGCCGCCATGGAGTTCATTGACTCAACCATCGGCATACCAGCCTCTAGCGTCGTTGCTAGCGTGCGTGCATACCGGGCAATAATCCCATTCTTTAAAACAGGACCAATGAGATACATCTTTAAAATCCATTTATCCCGCAACCGCTGTAACGCAGCAGAACGCTGCAACAAACGCCGCAACCACCAAACACCAACAACTGACACAATCAACACAGCCCAGCCATAAGAACGCAGCACCTTTGATAAGCTTACCACGACACGAGTAAATGCGGGCAAATCACCCCCAAATGATTTAAACATAGCCTCAAATTGCGGCACAACAAATAGTAGCAAGATCAAGCTAACCAGCCCCGCCACCACAATGATCGCTGTTGGATAAACGAGTGCTTTTTTAATTTTCCGCTTTAAATCTTCCGTCCGCTCTAAATAAAGACCCAAGCGATTTAACACCTTATCCAGCGTACCTGATTTCTCACCCGCTTTAATTAAACTGGAGTATAGCTCGCCAAATTGTTTGGGATATTTGCTAAATGACTCTGCAAGCGTCTTACCGCCCTCGACACTCGATTTCACCGACAAAATCATTGCCTTTACTTCAGGGTTTTCCTGATCATGCCCAATAATATCAAGCGCCTGCACTAAAGGCAGACCTGCTGCGAGCATGGTAGAAAGATAACGTGTAAATAAAAGAATATCTCTTGGTTTAATTTTCTTTTTTCTAGTAAAGATTTTCATTTTTAGCCAGGATGATTCTGAACTTAACTGAAGCGTAATGACTTCCACACCCTGCTTCTTTAACTCCAACTGCGCATCTTTTAAGTCAATCGCTTCCACCACACCCTTCACCCGCTTTCCTCGCGCGTCAATCCCTGTCCATTGGTATGGTTGCAATGCATCTGACATTATTTAAATACCCTATTTAATTCGGCAATACTCGTTATTCCTTCTTTTACCTTTTTTAACCCAGATTCACGCAAACTACTCATGCCTTCGCTTTTTGCCTGAGCCATTAACTGAAGAGCATTCTCACCCCGCAGGATTAATTCTGTCATGGTGGACGAAATAGGCATCACTTCAAAAATACCAACACGCCCTTTAAATCCATGCACACAATGATCACAACCTTTGGGCGCATACAAGTCAAATGTATCTAACTCTTCTTTCAAAAAACCCTCTTGCAGCAAAAGCTCATGACTAACGATTTCCTTTTGCTTACATAAATGACAAAGCACTCGCACTAAACGCTGCGCAATAACAATCTTTAAAGACCCTGCTAAATTGTAAGGCGCAATACCCATATTCATTAATCGCGTCACGGTTTCCGGCGCGCTATTAGTATGCAGTGTTGATAAGACTAAATGACCGGTTTGCGCAGCCTTAATGGCAATTTCTGCAGTCTCCAAGTCACGCACCTCACCCACCATAATAATATCTGGATCTTGGCGCAAAAATGATCTTAGTGCTGTCGAAAAAGTTAGACCCGTTTTTAGATTAATATTTACTTGATTAATACCAGCTACAGGTATTTCAACAGGATCTTCCACTGTTGAAATGTTTTTTTCAGGCGAATTTAAATAATGTAAAGCCGAATAAAGAGAGACCGTTTTGCCGCTGCCGGTAGGTCCGGTGACAAGTATCATCCCTTGAGAATACTGTAAAGATTTCTCAAATTGTGCTTTTTGAACATCATCCATCCCTAATTGCTCAATACCATGCAACGTTTGGGCGGTATCTAAGATACGCAGCACAATTTTCTCCCCGAACAAGGTGGGGCAGGTACTCACTCGGAAATCCACTGCTTTCTTTCGAGAAAGAATTAATTTGAAACGGCCATCCTGAGGCACGCGGTGCTCCGTAATATCCAAATCTGACATTACTTTAATTCGGGCAAGCAAATAATTTGCCATTTTTATTGGCGGAGGGGAATTGATAGGAGATAAAATACCATGCTGACGAAAACGAATACGGTAGCTATCTTCATAATGTTCAAAATGAATATCAGATGCCTTTTTTTCAATTGCATCTAATAAAATTCTATTAACGTAATTTACAACCGGTGCGCTTTCAGTATCATAAGCAGACATATCACCAGGATCATCCTGATTGTCTTTATAAGTATTGACTACAACACTGCTAACAGATTCATCACCAACATCATCCATCTCTGCTAAAATAAGCGAATTTAACTGCTCATCGACCACATGCTCCAACTTACTCATTTGCACAATAATAAGCCGTACATCAAACCCCGTTAAAAATTTAATCTCATAAAGATACTCAATGGTGGGATCAACGATAGCAAGGTAAAGCATGCCATTTTTTTTAAATAGAGGCAGCGCTTGTTTATTTTTTACCAGTTGGATATTTAAGCATTCCCTAGGAACACACTCCAGATTAAATGCTTCCAAATCATAAAGTGGCAATCCAAAATACTCAGCGGTCGTACGGGCAACCTGTGTTTCATCTAAGATTTTTTGTTTAACCAAGTATTCAATATAGGATTTTTTACTTAGGCGGGATTGCTCAAAAGCAGCTAATGCTGCCGTCTTATCTAATAACTGATGCTCAGCAAGATAATAGGCATAACCATTTAAAATACTCTTGGAGGATGCATCTTCCATGGGTTCCCCTGCCTTCTCAAATACTGAAGACGCCTAAATAACAATACAGCGCCTGCAGGCTTGTGTTCCGCTGTAAAACACCAAGGGCTCCCGTATTCTCAACGGGAACCCATTAGATGTTACATGTTGCGCGACTGTGGATACGGTACTAACCGTTATTTTGCATACCCATTTGTTACACCACCGCCTGAACTTGTCCAGATCAGTGTGTTATTAGTAACAACAGGTGTCAAAAGATACGTATCCGTTGCAACAATGCCATTTTGTGCAACAGGCGTCACCGTTATTATACCATTTGCCACAGCAGTTGATGCAACCGCACCCGTTGCTGATGCAATAGCAGCCGGAATATTATTTGAACCCGCATTACAACCCGTTAAGGTTCCTAGGTCTTGGTAACATTCCGTCACACCAAGCTTATAAGGCGCTGTTGCTTGCACAACCTCGCTATAGTAGGCTCTTCGCGTATAATTTTGATACGATGGAATAGCAACCGCCGCCAAAATACCGATGATGGCAACTGTAATCATCAACTCAATTAATGTGAAACCACTTTGTGTATTGCGCAACATATAGACCTCCTTACTTAGCTTATAATAAGATTAAGCAACTAGACTCAGTATAACATTAGATTGACATTCCTTTATTAAACTCAACATAACACAATGTAAAATAACAATATTAATGAATGCTCTCTGGCATTAATAAATTAAACCAGATGAGATTACCCCCTGATAAGTCTAAAAAGAGCCTGCTGGCTGGTTAAATAACGTCTTGCTAACTGCTGCCGCATGCGCCGTTGGGAGATCAATCACCCCCGCCGTCACTAGATTTTGCAGATATTGATCCAATGTACACATACCCACATCAGCGCCTGTTTGTATAGCAGTCATCATCTGCGATACTTTATCTTCCCTAATCAAATTACGAATAGCTGGCGTACCCAGCATAATCTCCAAAGCAGCTGCTCGACCACCGCCCACTTTTTTCACCAGGGTTTGGCAAATGACGGCTTGCAATGATTCCGACAACATATTACGAATCATTTCTTTTTCTCCCGCAGGAAAAACATCCACAATACGATTAATGGTACGAGGTGCAGAACTCGTATGCAGAGTGGCCATGACTAAATGCCCTGTCTCAGCTGCCGTTAGCGCCAAACGTATGGTTTCTAAATCACGCATTTCACCTAGCAAAATGACATCAGGATCTTCTCTTAATGCAGAACGTAATGCATTGGAAAAGTCATGCGTATCACGATGCACTTGACGCTGATTGACTAAGCATTTTTTACTGGTATGTTTAAACTCAATGGGATCTTCAATGGTGATAATATGAGATGATTGCTCTTGATTAATGTAGTCCACCATCGCTGCTAAGGTGGTGCTTTTACCCGAGCCTGTTGGCCCTGTTACCAAAATTAATCCATTAGGTAAATTCAATAATTCTTTAAAAACAGGTGGCAGTTGCAATTCATCCAGCGTAGGTATGGCCTCAGGAATCGTACGAAAAACAGCCGCAATACCATCTGCCTGATAAAACACATTCACCCTAAATCGGGCCACTGATGGGACAACCGTTGCAAAATCAATTTCAAAGTTTTTCTCAAATTCTTGCTGCTGCTCTTGACTCATCTCACCATAAATAAGCGCTTTAAGTGCCTCAGGTGTAAGCGGCGCCTCATTTTCGATAGGCCTTAAATCACCATCAATACGCAATCTAGGCACAAGCCCTGGCGCCAAATGCAAGTCTGATGCTTTCAGTTTAACGCTAAGTGTGAGCAGCTCTGACAACCCCATGTCTTTCTCCTTGAACAATACCAACCGGTTGATGCGGTATTACCGGCTTTTCCTCTGATTGATTAGCAAGACGCATTAATTGTGCTGAACGCTTTGGATCTTGTCTAACCGCCATCTGAAAATACTGCTTAGCCAATTGTTTATTTGGTATTTTAAGCGCACATAAACCCGCATTTTCATAAGCACCTGCAACATCAAGGTAATCAGGGTCCTTTACAGCCAGCATAAAATGGTGCACAGACGCCTTATACTCACCCGACCGACACAAAAAAGTACCATAATTATTCTGCGCATCACCCCTTTGTGGTGCAACCGAGATAGCTTTTAAATAATAAACACCCGCTTGCTCCTTATCACCAGTCGCTTCAAGAAAATAAGCCATGGTAAACCAGGTCTCAGGAAGTGTTGGGCCTTGGCGCAACGCCAATAATAATTTTTGTTTAGCGCGTTGAATGTTATTATTTTCAAGATAAGCCATACCTAACTGCACATTAATTTTAGCCACTTTTATCACACGCTCATTCTCTTCATTAACAACTGCTTTATTAGTAAAGCATGCTGTCAATAAGCTAATAAATACGCCCAATATAGCTAATCGCTTTGCTAAATGGGAAACACATACCACTTTCATATTATTCCTTAAAAGCATGTTCTTGGTTTAATGCAAGTGCATCCGAATGATGTGAGCTTGCATTAATGATTTTAGGCGTGATGAAAATTAACAACTCATGCTTCTCATCATGCTCCCCTTTATGACTAAACAAAGCTCCAACCACCGGCAGTGAACCAAAAAATGGGATGCGGTCTAGCGTGTTTAGCTTAATTACCCGATAAACACCCCCAATCACAATTGTTTCATTGTCATATAACAAAACATTAGATTCCACCGCCTGTGTATTAATGGCAGGAATGGTTGTTGGTGTACCGCCACTTTGACCAACAGCAATATTATCACCACGTGTATCTTGTGTTGCTTTCAGCTTAAGGACAATTTTATTATCTGGGGTAATTTGCGGCACAATCTCTAAACTCAATACTGCTTTTTTAAACACAACAGACGTTGCGCCACTTGACGTTGATTCCTGATAAGGAATCTCTTCACCCGTTTGAATCACTGCCTTTTCCTGATTAGACGTCACGACACGCGGCCTAGAAATTACCTGTGCATGTCTTTCACCCTCTAACGCTGACAATTCAAGATCCAACATGACAGGTCCAATTCTAGCTAACGCCAATGCGATACTGCCAGGTGTCGAACCATCAAACAACTGATTAGCAGGTACGTTAAAGTTTAAACGCTGTGCTAACGGCGTAATATCACTAACCGCTATCCCTTGTGTTAATTGGTTTGCGCCAGCGAGCGTACCGGAAAGATGGCGGGTATCACTCAGACCAAACTTAACCCCTAGTTCAGACTCATAAGTCGTATCAATATTGACAATACGGGCCTCAATTAATACCTGTCTTGCAGGAATATCTAACTGTCTAATTTCGCGGACAAGGTCATTTACTGTTTTAGCTGTGTCACGAATAATAAGGCTATTCGTACGGGTATCCACCGCGACTTCCCCGCGAGGCGTTAGCAAATTACCTTGTTGGCCTTTTAATAGTTTAGCCATATCAGCTGCATTTGTGTATTTTAAGCGTAACAGCCTAGACTGCAGTGGCGCTAAGTTTGCTATTGTTTCTTCAGACTGCAATTGCTTCGTTTCATTATTAGTAATCTCTTCAATGGTACTAATAAAGATAACATTCCCCACCTGACGCGAAGCAAGCGCATGTGTTTTTAAAACAATATTCAATGCTTGCCGCCATGTCACATCTTCCAAACTTAAGGTCACCGTCCCCTTTACCGCATCACCAATAATAAAGTTGCGACCTGAACTTTTGGCAATTAACTGCAACAGCACCCTAATGTCAATTTTTTGAAACTGAAAGGACAATTTTTTACTGTCTACTTGAGTGTCGCCCTGCAAAACGCCTTGATTTGCGTTGGCCACGCCTGTCTGCACCAGCAAAGACAATCCACTCAACACAAACAATATCAACCCCGTCCATACTGCTTTAGATAATGTTCTTTTCTCAGAAAAAGATATCATGGATGATCTTCCTTAAGCTCTAATATGCTAGTACTTGGTACCCCACCTTGAGATACCTGCTCAATGCTCAATCGTCCGGACTCAATATGCACTATTTTGGCATCTTGATCGCTGATTGCATCACCTTCTTTTGCTTCATAAACCATACCATCTGGTGCCGCTATATAGGCAATGAGCGCTCTACCTTGCGAAAAAGTCCCTACAAATTGTAACGCGCCTAGAGGATAAGCCTGCAACGGATTTAACACCCCCACTTTGGACGCGGCAGAGGCAGGCACGATATCTGTTTCTGCAAACGGAACAGGCAAAGCATCTGCCCCATAAATGGCCGGTACTGGAATATCAATCTCCACCGCATGCCCTTTATGCTTCACGCCCATTCCAATCGATTTGGTAGCTGCTACGTAACGATGCAAATCAGGAATGTTTTCCCGACGGCTGCAAGCGTAGAGCAACAAAAGAACCGCCATAATCATAATGACTGAGTAGACGATTATTTTATTTGCCATGATTTACCTTTTCACGCAAGTAATAAACCTCAAACGTTATATCCGCTGTTAATAAATTTTCAGCATTTGCTTGCGCTGCTAATTTCTCACCTAGCATATCATTTGTATTTTCATTTGATATTGAAAAATCACCAATGACAACAACATTAGGTAAATTAGCAACCTGACTAACAAAATCCGCCAGCTGATGATAACTACCCACTGCAATCATCTTAATAGGCGTCTTGTAGTAAATAGCTGCCTGATAATCAGCTCTTTTTTCCTCTTCTGGATTGAAATGGCTAAAATTCAAGTGATTATTAGCACCCAGTTTTAAAATATCATTAATGAGCTCTGGCAGCTCAGAATAAGTAATTAACTTTTCCTTCCATTGCGTTAACGTCCTTTGCAGCATAGGGAAATCAGCTAACTCCTGCTTTAATATACTTTCCTTGGCAATGACCATTTCATATTGCTGCTTCAATTCAACTTCTTGTTGTTTAGCATTTGATAACACCTTAACTAATGAAGCTAAATGCCAACGATAGCCCAGATAAAACACAAAAATGAATATCAAAAGAAAAAAGATTATCCTTACCCTTAAAGGCTGCAAATAAATTTTTTTTAAATTAATATTCATCTTTTCCCCTTGCCAAATAAATAACCTGCATTTATTTAAGCTGCTCAACATTTAATGTAAATAAACGCTCTTCGCCCTGCGCACCATCTTTACTGACAATCTGATTCAGATCAGGCTGTTTAAATAGTTTGGAATGAATAATGTTTTTCATTAATAAAGTCACCTGTAAATTTGATTTTGCCTTGCCCACCAATGTCACCCCATCCCCTTTCCGGATAACTTTATTAAACGACACATCAGCAGGCACTATCCTTACCAATGCATCAAGCAGCTGAACAGCACGATAGCTTTTTTCCCGCAATGCCAGAATAAAATCTAATTCACCATCAACAATAATCTGATCCTTTTTTCGCTTAACTAAGACATTCAGTTGTCCCTGCTCCTTTCCGAGCTCTGATTGCAAATAAGTAATTCGCCTTCCCTGATAATCTAACTGCCTATTTAAATAAATATGAATAAACACAATAGCAACGAAAGAACACACAACAACCATACCCGCTGTTGCAATAAAATGAATTTTACTAAGCTGTCTTGCTTGCTCTCTCCATGGAAGCAGATTAATTTGCACCATTATTCTAGCTCCAACTTAGTCAGCGCAAGACCACAACACAGCATCAACGCAGACTCGTACTTCTTAAAGGTAATCACATCAATTGCCGGGGAAAGCACTAACTCCGATAGTAAATTAACATTCTCTGTTTCAATACTCACCTCCTGCTGAACAAAGGAAAACAACGCCGGTACCTGCGTACAATCACCCGCCAACATCAATTTTTGTATTGCAATATTTGGCCGACTCGAATAAAAGAAATGCAATATATGCTGCAGATGTGACACTAAGTTTTCTTTTAAAATGCGTTGATATCCCTCGTCTTGTAGCAAGTGATTTGCATCTGAGATAAAAGCAGCTTCTTTCGTTTCCAGAAATGCCTTCACTTGAGCCATCAATCGTTGGCCATCAAATGCTTGTTCATGGGCGTAAATAAGCTTCCCCTCCCGAATAACAATTAAAGTACTCAGGGGGCCATCCAACTGAAGCAAAGCAATTGTGCCTATTGTTTGAAGTAAGGGCTTGGCTATTAATAAGAGCGCTCGTTCAAGTGCAAATGAATCAATATCTACAATAGAAGCACGCAAACCGATGCTCTTCATCATATCGACATAAGGCTTTATATGTTCTTTTCGACAAGCGACTAATACAACTTCTAACTGAGAAGCATCGTGGGCAGAAGGGCCGCTTACAAAAAAATCTAGATAAATATCATTTGTTAACTCAGGGAAATGTCGATTGGCCTCTATCCAAACTCGCGATTCAATCTCATCTAAGTTAAGACGACTATCAATCGTAATATTTTTAAAAATAGCTAAAGAACGGGGGATTGCCAATGCCACATCGACCACGTTAGTATTGGCCTGCTTAATCATCTCTCTAATGGCGTTTGCTACAATAGCAGTTTGTTTAATCTCACCTTTTACGACCGCACCAATAGGCAATGGATAAATAGAGAAATTCTCGACCACATTTTCCGATTCAGAACAATTAATCTTCATTAATTTAATAAAATCTGAGCCAATATCCAGCCCTATTAAATCTGGAAAAACATGTCTATGTGATGTAAATACAAAAGAAAAGAAGCGCCTCAAACGACCCACAACGGGTACATTGGCCTCTAATTTGCTTAATAAAACTGTTCGTTCCTTCCACCATTCCGAAAACAAGGATCCCTCCTTTATAAGCTCCGGTAGACAGACAGCTTAAATATAGTTGCGGTAGTTTATGAAACAGTCAATATACACTATACTTAATAGTCATAGGAGATTGCTACCTTTGTCAAAGATGAATGGTTATCAAGGCGTTACTTTCCTAGAAATGATGGCAACGTTAAGCATTGCTGCCGTTCTTGCATTGCTTTCGACTGTTTTATTTACTGATTTTATTGCCCGCTACCGACTATCTGCAACAGCTGATAGTCTATATTTCCAACTTCAATATGCGCGTAGTGAAGCCGTCAAGCGTAATATCCCCGTTTATGTCTCCTTTCACGCAGGAGATACTTGGTGTTATGGCATTCATACCAGTAGCGCTTGTGATTGCACCACACCAGCCAGCTGCTCACTGGGCACTGTCAGCTACACCAAAGCAGGCTTAATATCACTCTCTACCAATGGCTTAATTAGCAATGCTATTTATTTTGATGGAACAAACGGCAGCGCCAATGCAAGCGGATCCATTACGTTTACCAAATACGGGCAAAGCACGCCTCTTATCACAACAACAATCAGCCGGCTTGGCAATACGACAGCCTGCTCTACTGACGTCAATGGGTACTCAGCATGCTAACTTTATCTAGAAAGAACATGCTGGGCTTTACATTAATTGAGTTAATGATTGCATTAGCACTAAATGCCCTACTGTTTACCGCCTTGCTCACCATCTTTCTTAGCAACATTGATCATTATCGCAAAACATTGAATCACGACCGCCTGGACCAGCAACTGCAAATGGCCATGTCGTTGATGGCTAGTGACATTCGCCGCGCTGGTTACTCTGCCAACAGCAAAAATGATATAGGCTTACACCAAAACAACAATCCTTTTCTAGTAGCAGGCACGACGGATCTTAGCATCAACGCCTCGAATAATTGTATTCTCTTCACTTACGATCACAATGGCGACGGTATACTACCAGGTATTAGTGCTGCCATTGATGATGAGCGGTATGGATTTCGATTAAACGCGCAAACATTACAAGCAAGACCACCAGGCAGTGCTTTTAGCTGTACTGCAAGCGCATCCAGCTGGGAAAATATGACAGACCCCAATCTCCTTCATGTTACCGCTCTTTCTTTTACTTTAAACTCAGCGACCGTCATTATTGGGCCTGGCACGAAAGGGCTTCAGATGCGAAGCGTCGATATTAGCATCACAGGCACACTCACCAGCGATGCATCCATCACCAAAACATTAACTCAGCATGTCAGGATACGAAATGACAAATTTATCCCCTAGCCCCAATAAAATTCGTCAAATGGGGGCGGCAACGCTCATTATTGCTGTTGCTCTATTGGTAGCAAGCACCTTAGTTATTATTTTTGCTGCTAACTTTGGCATTATGCAAGAAAAAATAACAACCAACACGCAACGACAAAATCAAGCCTTTGAAGCGGCAGAAGCGGGATTAGAATTTGGCATTAACTACCTGCAAACCAACTCGGCAACCATATTAGCCAACCCCGTTAGCGGGTTTATCCCCGCCTTTTCTAATAGCAACACAACCAATGTCGCTTTAGCGAATGGGAGCCATTTCAGCCTTGTTTATACCAACCCCACGGCTAATAATTATAACCTGATTGAAATCAGGTCAACGGGCACAAGTGACGATGGCACATCAACCCGCATTGTATCTCAACAAGTGCAATTTGGATCGACGTTAGTTGCACCCAGTAACACACCTGTGATTACCCAAGGCCAAGTAACAATGAGCGGGAACGCCTCCATTACAAATACTGAGCACCCAGGCACCCTTGTTTCAGGGAGTACTGTCGCCTTAAGTGGTGATGCAAACACGGTACTTAGCAGTGGTACCAGCTCCACCCCTGGCAATATCAAAAGTGACATTCAAACAAATAATATGCCTATAGCCAACATGAGCGCTAATGATTTTTTTGCAACCTATTTTGGAAACAATACAGCGGCTGTACAAAGCAATATGGCTCATGTTTACACAAACAGTGGTAGCACGAATTATAACAACACGTTAAACAATATGACTGGTACCTCGATTTGGATTAATCAAACAGCGGGAGTCGCTGCGATTAATGGCAACACCACGATAGGTTCTGCCACAAACCCGGTATTACTGGTTGTCAATGGCTCCCTTAGCCTATCTGGTAATGTGACTATTTATGGCTATGTATTTGTCATGGGCGGCGGAGAGATTACCACCACGACCGGCAACACCAACATTATTGGTGGGTTAGCGACAACAGGCAATATGTCTATGTCTGGCAATGTCTCCGTTACTTATAGCTCCTCAACGCTGAATAATTTACAAAATTTACCCACTATGCGGTATTATGCAAAAGTACCTGGCACTTGGAGGGACTTTTAATTTTATGCATTCATCTCAACGCGGACAAAGTTTAATTGAAGTTTTAATTGTGGTGTTATTTATCGCAATGGGAGTGATTGCGCTCATTCGATTTCAACATTATTTAGCCTATAATAATACGCTTATCCACCAAAAGTCTGATGCTGGCTTATTAGCTCTCGAAAAAACAGAGATGCTTCGTGATTTCCAAGTACTCAATACCACTAGCGGCTACACTGCCTTTCAAGATATTACCTCTAGTGCCGGTGCAACAACGACTGTTAGAGGCAATACAAGCTACACCATAACATGGGTCGTTACGCCGCATATTAACCCAACTTACAAAACAATAGATGTTACCATTTCCTGGACAGACACCCAGTCAAATACACAATCTATCAAACTAGTGACACAAACAGCGGGGATCAATCCATCGAACTCCGCTTCTATCATGTAAAAGGGGCACCATGATGCGATATGTCATTTTTTTATTAATATTTTTCAGCCTATCTGTGAGCTATGCCGATATTTACATGCAAAAAGATAGCAATGGAAATACCACCTATTCCGATATGCCGCTCAACAATGCCACTCGGATAGACCTTTCTAACACTAGCTCGCATTCTCCCAACTTCCAATCCAGCCCGCAAATACTGCCCGATGTGAAAAACAGCGAGGCAAATAAAACAAATGCCACACCTTCTGATACAACAACAAATGAATATACTGAATTTGCGATCAACTCACCCAAAGATCAAGAAAGCATTCAAAATCAAGCCGCTTTATCTGTCAATATTACCCTTAAGCCAACACTAAAAAGCGGTGACACAATACAACTTTTGCTTGACGGGAAATTAGCAGGCAACCCCTCTGCTAGTACCAACTTGCAACTTGATCACGTTGATCGCGGCCAACATGAATTGAGCGCTATTATTGTAAATACCAATCAACAGGTAGTGAAAAAAAGTAATAGTGTGAATTTCTTTTTTCATCGCGTGAATACAAATTTTAAGCCAAGCACCTAACTTATTAAGAACAGCCAAATTGCTTCAATTGATCTAATAACACAAGAAGCTTTTTATGATCTTCTTCTATTTTACCCCACTCTAACGTTATTATTTTTTGCTCGATGTCAGCACTTAATTGAGCTAACCCTAGTACACCGCTATTGCTAGCGGAACCTTTCAACCGATGGACAAGTTCTTTTGCTAGTATCGCGTTTTTCGCCTTGATAGCTTGATCAATTTCGTTAATTAATACATCGCTAGATTCGATAAAAACATGAATAAATTTCTTGATAGCAAGCACATCATCACCAAAAATAGCATGCATTCTTTTATCATCAATTAATGGTATTGCTTGGCCAGCATCAGCATCAGCATCAACAGACTCGGGGGTTTGCAGTAATGTCGACAAATGCTTATCTAAAACAGCATCGAGCATCGAAATATCAATTGGCTTGGACATATAATCATCCATACCAGCCTGAAGACATTTTTCACGATCTTCTTTTAACGCATTAGCAGTCATAGCAACAATAATAATATGTTTTTTTGTCTTCTTTTCTAGTTTACGAATTTTACTTGATGCACGATAGCCATCCATTTCTGGCATCTGGCAATCCATTAAAATCAGGTCATATGGCTTTTCATTAATCGCCTGTAGCACCTCAACCCCATTAGCAACGACATCAGCTGTAAACCCGAGTTTCTCCAAAATCTTCAATGCCACTTTTTGATTAATAATATTATCTTCTGCCAACAAGAGACGATACTTTTGATTTTTATTCGGCAGTTTCTTTTCAACAAGATGACTCAACTCTTTGACGGGCTGCATGGTTGTATTTGTTTTTTTCAGAACACCCACAACACTAGCATACAACTTATTTGTATGTAACGGCTTGGGCAACATCACAGCAATATTTAATTTCTCCATTTCCTCACTCATGTCACTAGCAAACGTAGACAACATAATAACTGGTGTATCTGATATTTCATCTAATCGACGCATCACCTGAACCAACTCAAGCCCAGTCATGCCAGGCATTGCATGATCAACAATCATCAATGCGTAGGGATCTTTATCAAGCACCGCTTTTTCCAACATCGACAAGGCATCCGCTGCATTGACAGCCATATCACAACGTAACTGCCAAGAAGCAAGATGCTTGCCCATAAAATATCGATTAATGGCATTATCATCAACACACAATATGCGGGTACCTTCGAACCCCTTAATCGCTCCATATTCCATCAATGGGATATTAACTGCGGCAGCACCGACATTAATTTTAAAAATAAATTTACTTCCGCGCCCAGGAAAGCTTTCTATATGAATATCACCACCCATCATTTCAACAATGCGCTTAGAAATAACCAAACCTAACCCTGTCCCGCCATATTTTCTTGAAACAGACACATCACCTTGAGAAAACGGTTGAAAAAGTTTTGCTGAAACCTCTGGAGAAATACCAATACCTGTATCAGCCACCTCGAACAATAAAGTGATTTTATTCTCTTTGGTGTTTTTTTTATCCAATAAAACCTTAACGCCAATCTCACCTTGCTCCGTAAATTTGGCAGCATTACTCAAAATATTTAACAGCACTTGCCTAATCCTATCTGGATCACCCCTCACCCATCTGGGCACATCAGCATTAATGTATGCACCAAGCGCAACCCCTTTTTTATGCACAGGCACTGCAAACATATCGATTGCATTCTCTATCAGTGCATATAAGTCAAAGTCTATACTCTCCAGAGTCATATGCCCTGAATCAATTTTAGAAAAATCGAGAATGTCATTAATAATAGATAATAATGCTTTACCTGATGTCTTGATCATCTGCACCGCTTCGGATTGCTCTTCAGACAAAGACGTTTCCATCAATATATCTGTCATACCCAACACACCGTTTAATGGAGTGCGAACTTCATGGCTCATTGACGCTAAAAAGGCACTTTTAGCAAAATTAGCTGCCTTTGCCTGATCCGCCAGACTTTCAGCCATTTTCTTTGCTCGCCTTAAATCTTCCTCTACCCTCTTATGTTGAGTAACATCCCAACAGATGCCAGACATCCTAATCGGCTCTTGTGATTCATTGCGATAAATATGCCCCTTAGCGGACAAGATATGCACTGAATGATCAGAACGAATAATTCTAAATTCTGAATGATAGTCATCACCCTTAATTAAAATTTTTTTAATACCGTTACCTATTTGTTGACGATCATCAGGATGTATATAATTAAAAATAGAATCATAACATTTAGGAGCAGAATCTTTTCTGATTCCAAATACATTCAACAAATAGTCATCCCACGTCACAACATCATTTTTAATATCCCAATCCCATGTACCCGCCTCAGCTGACTGTAAGGCAATAGCAAGACGTTCACTCTCTTTGCGCAAATCTTCATGCATTTTATTTATTTCAGAGACTTCTGTGCTAATCGAACAAATCGCATAAGGAGAACCTTCTTCATTATAAAGAGGGAACTTGTTAGTAATAAATGATAATGATTGCCCTCCTACCTGATAGGATTCTTCTACCGAAATAGCTTTTCTAGTCTTTAGCACTTCCAAGTTATCGGCCAGCAACTTATCGGACCATTCTTTTGGATAAAAATCTGATATCAACCTGCCGACCAATTCGTACGAACCAAACCCCAATAGCTTCTCTAGCTGCTTATTTGCTAGCAGACATTTCCCATCTTTATCATAAATAGTAATCATTGCAGTTGTATGATCAAGAATGGCTTGCAACTGTCTTTTACTTTGTCGCATTGCAAACTCTGCTTTCTGACGAAACAAATCTGATCGATTGGAAAAATAGGCATTTAATAAAATAAGAGAAGTGAAAAATATCGTAATCGTCATAATTAATAATGCAATTCGCAACCCTGATGCCTCACCTCCCACTTCACTTTGCAACTCAAGGTAACCAAAGACTATGGGGAGAATAAAAGCAGGTGGAATAATACGACGCACCAACATACCACCACTCTCTTTACTCACTAACACACCAGAAATTCCCTGGAAGGGCCTAATAAACAACACGCCCAAACCCAACACTAAAAATGTTGTCACTAATGGCATGCCGATGACAGAATAATGCTTTGATGAAATACCAAAAGCTTCTGCTAATGCACCCATACCATAAATAAGGCCTAATAGTTGAAAGTAAGAATAAAGAATCACAATCACTGCAAAAAACTGGTGAACACCGTATCGAATCACTTTATTATCTAAAAAGAACAAAGTGAAACTTAAAAGAATAAAGTTATTCGCAGCAAATGGCGACATTCTACCCATTTTAGGAGTCGCGCTTGCTGCCGAGAGTATTTTTTTAAATACCCCCTCATCAACCCCGTAATCTGCATTAAAAAAATATTCCAGCAATGTTAAAAAAGACAACAAAAAAACAACACCGCAAGAAAAATCAATAAGATATTTTACATACCCAGATCTTTTTTCAGAACAAAGCCATAAGGCACAACCTATCAATATAAAACAAAGGCCCGCATTCGGCTGAATAGCTGTTGTGATTAATAAAAACTTATCTGGCAACCAGAAATAAAAAATCCAACTTAGCACTGTCACAGCGCCTACTGAGATCGACAATAGAGCAGAGGTTCGTGCAAGAATATGGGGCCAACTTGGCAAGTCTCCCTCAAAATTACGCACATCCAAATGATTATTCACGATGATTGATCTCATTCTGAATACCAACCACCATAGCATCTATTTCTTCTAATCCGCCAAGCAAATCATGTATTACTTTTTCTTGCTCTTGGCAAATATTGTCTGATTGAGTAGGTGTTGATTTTTTTGATAACGCTAACAATGAATTAGTTCGTGATTTTATTTTATCAAGATCATTTTGTATTTTTTCCTTTCGTTGTATCAAATTAGTTTGGTATTCCACAATACGTTTGCCGATTGAAAGACGACTATGTAATTCTGCCATATTAAATGGTTTAGA
The DNA here is from genome assembly GCA_049294295.1 of Gammaproteobacteria bacterium. GTDB lineage: Bacteria > Pseudomonadota > Gammaproteobacteria > DSM-16500 > DSM-16500 > Aquicella. The sequence goes on from JBAQCP010000131.1 coordinate 19,363, forward strand.
AAGAAACTCATCAGCACCTGCTTCTAATGCAGCTACCAAGTTGGCCGACCCGCTGACCTGAGTGAGTAAAATAATATAAGGGTAGTGAGATAATTCTTTTTTGCTACGCTCACATATTGTAATGCCATCTATTTTTGGCATCTGCCAATCTATAATCGCGAGCCTTGGGGAGTCTGGCTTTTGCATGATATCCCACGCTTCTTGCCCATCCTTAGCCTCCACCATTTCATACCCCCACTGCGACACTGCTGCGCGCAATAGTATTCTTGTTGGCGCATCATCATCAGCAATCAAAACCTTAGTCACCCCTTCTTTAGAGGTCGATCCATTTGCAACAGCTTCCATTTTCATCTGCCTTTTAATTTGGTTTGAAGATGGTCATAAAAAAACAGCATAGAGCTATATTCTCTTATTATTACATTTTAACAGAGACGGGAGATCAATTGGTTTGCCGCCCTATATAAAAGGGCAATTTTATCAAAAAAACTATCTTACTCATTGATTAGATTGCAAAAAATATTGCCGCGATCCTGGGGGTTGAATACTAAAGCGTTTAAAAAATGCATTGCAAATATGTTGTCATTACAAGTAGAAGCATGCAGTTAGTCGGCCTTAATACCCCCTTAATATAGCTGAGCTTAAAATACATGATCACAAATAAACCTTGAGTGGCTAAATGCAAAGAACCTACCTTATACCTGCTCTGGGATTGGAGCGAATAAAGGTCGCAAAAAAGGAAACCAAACAAAGCCTTATACTAGAGGGCTCTTTTCCCAAAATAAGGGGGCGGTCACCTATTAAATTCGGCCTTATAAACTCTAGCTTGTTAAGCCTAGGCATCTATAATGCCCTAGATGCAGGATCACACTTTACCTACCAACTTAAGATTGATGGTGATCGCAAAATTGCATTAGCCGCCAAAATCATACTGCAACATACAGATAATCATGCTGAGCCTTTTGCTCAACAACTAGCCGACCTTCGAAAAACATGCGAAGACAGTTTAATCACAAAACCAAAGCATCCGACACCGTTACCCGGCAAACTCCACTCCCAATACGAATCAACAGCAAAAATGCCCATGAATGAATCCGCACATACAACATATCTTGTTAAGAAAAAAATAACCGCGGGCAAGATAAAACCAGAAAAATTTTTTGTTTTTAAGGAAAATCCTAGCGGTCGCCCTATATCAGAGATTGAAGCCTTTAATGCAGACTGCTACCGCCTGCTATTAGGAGAAAGACACCCCAAGGTTAGAGCTGTGCATAATACAGATGGAGTACGCACTGGAAATGTATCAGCCTATATAGCAGACTTCGTTTCGCTGGCTGCAAAATACCGCCCTCTGAAAGAAACAGGATATTATGCTTACACAATTGATGATGGCAGCACCTGTCATCTCTCCCCAATGGAACTTGCAGCTCAGCTTCAACAATCGAAAATCATGGATATCTGGGCTGCTGCCTATCTGGAAGAAGAAAATGACCTACATGATGGTAATTACGGCTTTACCAATAGCGGGGTAAGCATCAAAATTGATGACGATCGCAGCACCTGGCCATTAAGCTCTAAATACGCACTTGAAGGAGGCGTTAAACCAAACGACAGCCAATTTCAATACAAAACCGCTCCCTGCAAAGCGTTCCCAATTACATCACGCGACATCCGTAACTTTCCCATGCTAATCGACGCAAAACCATCACATTGGACCCCTAGATGTGATAGAGACTCCACCTTTATTAGCACAGCGGTCATTCGCCACCTACTCGCCAAAAACCAACTTCACTTTGATAAATATCAAATGTTTTTAAAACGCGCACTGATACCGGATAGCGTATATGAAGCATTAGGAAAAGCACATTTTAGAAACGCCAAACTAAGAGACGCATTCGTCAAACACAAATGTGATAGAACAAAAACATTACGCGCAGTGTTAGTAAACACACCAGCGTTTCGCATGCACTTACTCAGACAGTATGAAACTGCTTTAGAAAAAATTAAAAATGATTTTGATGAATATAATAGCAGCTGCAAAGATAAAACATTAGGAATCCCATTAGATGAAGTTAGGACTACCATGGCTAAAATGTGGGATGACATAGAAGAAGCAGAAACAGCGCACAATATGCTAGCCCAGCGACAAGATAGATTAGAGACCATCACTAAACAACCAAGAGCAGTTCCTATCATCTCAAAGCCAAGCTTTTTTGAACGTCATGCTTGGGTTAAATACGCATTGATTGGTGCAGCTGCTGGACTTGTCATGATTGGAGCATTAGCTGCTATTACCTTCACTTGGGGCGCTGCTACACCGATTATTTTAGGGGCGGCAAAAGCAGTAGGCATAGCAATAGGCATAAAAGCAGCAGTAGCGGCCACTGCAACCGGTGCTGCAGTCGTAAGCACAGGCATTGTTAGCATGTTTACGATAGTAGGCGCTGTATTAGATGCAGGCTTCAAGAAATTATTTTCCGAAAAAAAGTCCGATAAAACATTAACACCACAGCATTCATCCATACCCAGCACTTCAAAAGTTGCTACTCCCACTGTTCCACCGAGACGATTAAAAAAAATCCCCTCTGTGTTACAAACACAATCAATTTTTGGTGATAAAACAGCGGGCAACAGCATTAGAAAACCAGCATCAATAATAAGCGAAGAGAACATACCAAGCAGAAGAGCCTTCTCTTTGCGGTAAGCTTCCTGATCTAAATAATGGTATAATGTCTGTGTAGTTTTAGTTTTTCCACTAACCAAAACTAGGACGCCCATCATGAAAAATCATCTGAAAACTTCAAAGATTATCACAAACAAACATCAACCTAGACCGAGCGAGCTCCCTCATCCTAGCCCACCCAATTATAGCGGCTACCAAGAAAAGCAACAGACTAATCATCCTATTCTTCAGAATAGAAAAAATTATCGGAAGATAAGATAAACAGCGCCGCCGATCATGCTCTAAGTAAAATCGATTCTCCTACTGAGAGAGTATCTGCATCTATTTAAGGTCGAGACATGAACTGGAATTGACCTTCTTCAAAAATACTTTTCATATCAATAATCTTTTCAGACCGATGTTTATACACACGGGGTAAATCGTATTCTTTATAAATCTCATCATGAACAACAACAGGTGTAACACTACCTGCATACAAGACAACATCGTTAATAATTGTGGATGTAAATCCATAGGGCAAAAGATAATCTAGGACAGATTTCGCGTTATAGAGATCCAAAGGATATGATGTGCTGGACTTTAATTCTTCATATATCTCTGTGATAAAATGATCCAGCAAAAAGGATGTCAATTTATACCGTTTATCATATTTGACATTTTTGTATTCGGATCGAATGTTGAAACGATTTACGATGCGGCTTCTTTCTAGGCAAACTTCGTGAAAGATGACCTCATTGCGGATGTCTTTCTCGCCTTTTTTATTGGCGGTGTCTAGGAGGGATTTTAATTTGGTAATTAGAGGTTCGTCTTGTTCTATGCTTTTTCCAATTACGTTATATAAAGGAGCCCAGAAGGGATAGCTTGCGTTGGTTGACTGATCATAATCGGATAATACTTTACGCAATGATTCTAATTTCATCTTTAAATCCCCAAACCCACCTCATCAATCAATTATGCCATAGCGTTATAAGCCATAGTGATCTTGCCCCGACTTTGTAGACACAGTCATGCGACAATTTTAAATTGATTCTCAAACACTTCAGGTGCGATTGAACCAATAGCGGAATGTCGACGAACCCGATTGTAATACACTTCAATGTACT
>JBAQCP010000132.1:0-11008 GCA_049294295.1 Gammaproteobacteria bacterium
GAAATGCAAAAACTCAAGATGATTTATTTGGTAAAGATGGTGTATTAAAAGGTCTATCTAAGCAATTAGTGGAAAGAATGTTGCAAACTGAAATAACTCATCACTTAGGCTATGAGAAACATGCTACCGAAGGTCACCATACCGGCAATTCTCGCAACGGCAAATCTAAGAAAACTGTCAGAACGGGCAGCGGTGAAATTGAGATAGAAGTTCCCCGTGATCGCAAAAGTGAATTTCAACCTATTCTAATCGAAAAAAGACAAACCAGACTAAAGGAGCTAGACGCACAAGTGCTGTCTCTTTATGGTCGGGGCATGACCGTTAGAGACATTCAGGAACACGTCTCAGAGCTTTATGGCACTGAGATCTCGCCCGATCTAATATCTAGCATTACCGATGCGGTATTAAGTGAGGTCACTGAATGGCGGAATCGCCCACTGGATGAGGTATATCCAATCGTTTTTATTGACGGCTTCGTTGTGAAGGCCCGATTAAATAGCGTTGTTTGTAACCGCACTGTTTACGTCATTTACGGCATTACGTTGGAGGGTCAAAAAGATGTTCTTGGGTTGTATCTAGGTGAAGCTGAGGGGGCTAAATTTTGGTTATATGTTTTAACTGAGCTTAAGAACCGAGGGCTAGAAGATATTTTCATTCTTTGTGCAGATGGACTAAAAGGATTGCCAGAAGCAGTAGAGGCTACATTTCCAAAAGCGATATTCCAAACCTGCATTGTCCATATGACACGGCATTCATTAAACTATGTTCCACACAATGACAAAAAGGCTGTCGCAGCTGATCTGAAAAAAATTTACCAATCAAACACAGTCGAATTGGCCATAGAAGCACTTGATGATTTTGAGCTTACCTGGGGTGATAAATACCCTGCCATTGTTAAATCATGGCGAAATAACTGGGAAAAAATAACACCTTTTTTACAATTCCCAAAAGAAATCCGCAAGGTAATCTATACGACGAACATAGTAGAGTCGCTCAACAATACATTGCGTAAAGCTGTTAGAAATCGCGGTCATTTTTCAACAGAAGATGGAGTAATGAAGGTTCTATATTTGGCGATTCGTGGTGTATCCAAGAAATGGAATATGCCGATCCACTCGTGGAAACAAGCATTAAATCATTTTGCTATTATGTTTTCTGACAGATTTCCTGACAGGTTAGCTACATGATTTATTTATCTAAATTTTTTAGATTAAAAAATATTTTGACATTTGAAGATGGCAATGAGAAGTTAGGCGCGAAGTAGATTACTGTGTTAAAAAAATAATGTTAAAAAATCCGGCTATTTACACAGTTTAAATGACACGCCCAAAATCATTTATCGAAAATAATTTCTTTGTTCAACAACTGTACCCAGTATTTTATATTCGTTAGTTTTTTGAATAATGTGGCTCTCAATTATTAAAGATTTCAGAAAAATCATTTTTTCTTCAATTATTATTTGCTTGAGTGTAGGTTTGTTTTGATCTTCTTTTATGAGTAGGCCGTAATCTAGATGTTGTAACGCTATATTGGGGTCTATTAATAAGAGGGTTCCTTTGGGAAAGCATTTGCAAGATTCTTCTTCAATTAATAAACAAAAGCTATTCTGGCTATAAGGTCGTTCTACCGCTATCAAGGGATATTCTTGCTCGGATTTAGAGGGCCAGTTGATCGAGTCTTCCCAAGAGATAATGGGTATCTGGTGAGGAGTATGGTTATGCAAAGCTTCTGTTTTATTGGATTTATCGTTGGACAAGGGTGTATCGCCAATCAATTGGCTAACGGTAATAGAAAAAAAACTGGCGAGGGGTGCTAAAGTCGTTAATGTAGGGTTAGGATTATCATTATTCCTGATTTTTTTTATACTACTCGCTGGAATGCCTGTGCGTCTCGCTAACTCGTTAGAATTTAAGCGTTCTTCCGCCATGAGCCAGTTCAAGTTATTGCTTAAATTTTCGAATTTCATCTTGTGTAAAAACACTCCTATTTCCTAATGAATGATATTTTATCAATATTTTATGTCTAAGTCTATCCATAAAAGACTATATATTGTCGATTCGATAATATATTTCATCTTAGCACTTGACTCGGAGTCTTTATAATGTCAATATGACCACGATTTTAGAGTTATATCGACTATTAAAAGTCGAATTTGAGAGGAATGACAAAAATGGCTGCCACAATGCCTTTATATAATCTGCTAGACATAGATTTAGATAATCTGACGACACAAGAGAGATCATTTGTAGACATGATTTTATGTGTCAGTTTGTGTGAAGAGTTCAGGCATCAAATATTGGCCCAATATAAAGGTTATTTTAATTCAATTAAAGAAAATGCTGAGAAGGAAAGATCGATGCTAGAGCAAAACATTATAGGTTGTATATTAAACGATATCTTATCAACTAATGAATATTCACTCTCTGGTGTTGCATATTATACCAATACGCCGGAAGAAATTCTTATGGATGTTTCAACTGGGTCTAATCTTAATCCAACATTTAACTTATCAAGAAAATTGATTGATCTGCATAGAACGGTAAAACCACAGTTATATGTAGATTTGCTGAGAAAAATACTAGATCAAAAAAGTGATGAATAAATTTTAAAACGAAATTAATTTGACGTAAGAGAGTGTTATGAAAAATAAATACCAAATAGATAACAATAGTAAATATCTACATTCAGGAATAGAAAATAAAAAAGAATCAATAGGTATAATTACAGGGACAAGCTTTGTAATACCTGAATATTGCATAACTAATGACGAACTTGTTAATTCATACAATAGTTATGTAAATAGTCTTTCTGATCAAAGTATAGATAAAGAGTTATCTAATAGTGATTTTATTTATAATGCTTCTGGGATAAAACAACGGTTTGCTCATGATAAAGATGGAATTTTAGATATAAATAGAATGCGCCCACATGCTGAAAAAAGAGATAACAATATGTTGTCCTTGCAATGTGAGTTTGCATTAAGAGCAAGTAAGGATGCAATTTTAAAGGCAAAAATTGATCCAGATGAGATAGGTGCAATAATAGTAGCATGTTCAAATTTTCAAAGATCTTATCCGGGTATTGCTGTTGAATTACAAAATGCTCTTAATATAAAAAATGCTTTCTCATTTGATATGAATGTGGGGTGCGCTTCAGCAGTATTTGGAATTAGTGTTGCAAATAGCTTAATTAATTCTGGAATGACAAAGAAAGTTCTTGTGGTTACTCCTGAATTATATACGTTCCATCTGAATTTTAGGGATAGAAGAAGTCATTTTATTTTTGGAGATGGTTGTTCTGCAGTTGTTGTCGAAAATGTTCATGAAGTTATTGGGAGAGGTGGATTTTTAATTAAAAGCTCAATGTTGTCATCTGAATTTTCAAATAACATAAGAAATAATTTTGGCTTTTTAAGTATTGCAGAAGATGATTTAAAAGTTAATCCAGGCAATCTATTCAAGCAGGATGGAAAAAAGGTTAGACATGATGTTGTTAATTTAGTGGCTTCTCATATTAAAGCCCATATGAATAATGATGATCTATCCGAGGAAGGCTTGAAAAGGTTATGGTTACATCAAGCTAATATTAACATCAATAATTCTATTTCTGAAAGCATTTACTTAAATAAAAAATATGATGCTAATTGCGCTCCAGTTACGCTAAGTAAATATGCTAATACTGCAGCATCCGGGGTAATTGGCTGCTTTAACGAAAATAGTTCAGATTTTAAATGTGGTGATAAAGGTATTATTTGTGCATTTGGTTCTGGGTATAGTGTTGGCAGCATGGCTGTAGAAAAAATTAGTTTATAAATATTGAATGATGGTTTGAGGTTACCTATGAAAGAAAATGAAATTTTATATATAGTTGGCGATAAATTTGAAAGTTTTGCACATCATAAGTGTGTATTTACGTTTTCAAAATTTATTAAGTTCATATGTAATGATAAAAGTAAATTTAATTGTGATTTTGTTATGTTAGGCCAAGGATTGAATGAGGAAGAGAAGAATATCTTAAAGTCTCTAGCGGTTAATGCGGGAGTTACCTGTATCCAAGAATCTTTTTCACCTCTTGCAAGTTCAAATATAAGTCATAAGTGTAAAATAGAAAACATTATGATTTCCGACCCATCTTGCGCGGAGTCTAATGATTTATATAAATCCCACCTTTATTTGAATGATGATTGTGCAGAAATGAGTGATCATGTGACGGGTCAGCATATCCAGGGTATGGTTTTTACTGAGGCTGCTAGACAAATGATGTTGGCTGTCGCAGAAAAATATATTTTGAATGAAAATGATAAAGAAAATTCTTATTGTGCTTTGCTAAAAGTAAATTCACAGTTTTATCAATTCGGATTCCCTATTGCTACTGAAATTCTGCATAAAGTTAATGAATTGGAATGCAATAAAACTGGAAGGTATAAGGCAAAAACAACAACTGAATTTATTCAGAATGGAAAGGTAATAGCTATGGTTGATATTGATTATATTTTCAACGATAAAAATATTCTTTCAAAAAAAGAAGTTGATATGGCTGAATCTGCGCTTAATGAGCATATATTTCAGCAATTAGAAAAAATGCGATTACCTCTAGTTGGATAAATATAATGAACATTAGATATGCTTTTTTTGATGTAGATGAAACACTTGTAAATTTTAAATCGATGTTCAAATTTTATAAATATTGGCTGTGCAAAAAAAGTAGATTTGGTGTTTTTGGAGGTTATTTCAGCTATTTTCTTTTTTCCTTTAAAATTAAATTCTTATCATATTTTTTTAAAAGATCTGAAATAAACAAAAAATATTATGCCCAATATGCTGGTTTTAGTGAAAAAAAACTAAAACTAATAGGGGAGATGTGGTGGAAAGATTTATTGAAGAAGGAACCATTTTTCCATGCGGAAGTATTGGATCAGTTTTTTTTTCATAAAAAGAATGGAGTAAAAACAGTCTTAGTTTCTGGTTCTATGGGGCTATGCCTAGAGCCATTAAAGATATATTTAGGCGCAGATTATGCCATATGGACTGATCTGGAAGTGAAAGATGGAAGGCTAACGGGTGAATTGTTAGGTGAGCCTAATATTGGACAGGGAAAGGTTAGGCGAATATTAAGTTTTTTAGAAAAACAACCAGTAAAACCGGACTTATTAAATAGTTATGCATATGGAGATCATGAAAGTGACATCCCAATGCTAGATTTGGTTGGAAACCCGTACTTTGTAATAGATGGATTTCCGCATAACTATAAGTCAATTTCAATTAATTAATACGAGGATAACGCTATGTCTGCTAATTTTGTTTTATTTTCTCAGTTAAATTTTTCACCTGAAAGAGCATCTGAAATCACCAGAATTTGGCATAATTTTTTTGGTTCTGATAAGAATAAATATTGTCTCTATATGCCATACAAAATGGATACAAATAGCTTACTTATGATAACTAACATCGAAAGTAAGAATGATGCATTTTCAGAAATTCAAAATGATAAATTTGTTATGTTTGAAAATTCCATACGAGATCATTTGTGTTCTGATTGGCGGCATCAAGTCTTAAGTTTAGAAGAAAGTATTAAGCATGCTAATTCACTGTTACCCGAATCCTTATTTCTTCAATTACGGCATATAGAAGTACCTTTGAACGTTTATTCGGAATATTTGTCTTGGAGAAGAGACACTATATTCGCACATGTAAAAAAACAAGACGAAATTGAGTTTTTCTTATCTTATCATTCGGTAATCAGTACAGAGCCAGGGGTCATGTTTTTATCTGGATTTTCATGTTCGCCGGAAATTTATTTGAATTTATTTAATAATGAAGGCTATAAAAAAATAGTTAAAGAAGCTGGTGATAAATATATTACTGGTGGTGAGAAAGGTTTATACACTTCCTTGTATCAAAGAGCCTCTATTATTTAAGGATATTTTTATGAAAAAACAAGGCCAAAATAAGGTTGCTTTGATTACTGGTGCTGATCGAGGTATTGGAAAAGCCATTAGTGAACGTCTTGCTATTCTTGGCATTGATACTGTATTGATATCAAATAATGTAGATAGCTTAAAAAATGCAAAAAGTAACTTTCATGCTAAATATGAAAAATCACCATTAACTATTTCATTAGATGTCAGAATTAAAAATCAAATTGATACTGCAATAGCTGAAGTCATAGATCAATATGGAAAAATTGATTATCTAATCAATGTAGCTGGTATTGCATATTATGGTGGGATTGAATTATGTACAGAAGAAGAGTGGGATGAAACATTAAATGTTAATGTTAAAGGCTATTTTCTTATGGCAAAGTCAGTTTTTCCACATATGAAAGCAGCAGGTGAGGGTATGATTATCAATATGTCTTCAGTATGGGGTATTCGTGGTGCTCCAACAATGCTTGCCTATTCAACTTCGAAGTTTGCCATTGAAGGATTTACAAAAAGTCTGTCTGAAGAGGCTCGTCAATATGGTATTAAGGTAACTAGCATCATTTTAGATAAGGTAGATACTCCTTTTCGGGATGAGATGGGTAAGTATGTGAATTTTTCTCATGAACAAAAGATACGTATGTTAGATGTTGAAGATGTTGCGGATGCAGTTACTTGGGTTATAAGCAGTTCTCCTCGATCCTTACCATCAAGTATTACATTAGATGCATTTTTATGGAAATAAATCAGGAATAAATTATGTCAAAAAAAATAGCCATTTTACTAGTTACTTTATCTGCATTATTTTGGGGTGCTAATTTCAATGCGGGTAAGATTGCGGTTGAAAATATGTCGCCGTTGTTAGTTGCAGCAGTTAGATTTTCATTAGCTTCTATCATTATTATCCCTCTATTGTTCTATAGGGAGAATAATATAAAAGAAGCTATTAAGCATAATATGCTTATGTATGTTTTATTAGGTGTTATTGGTGTTGCAGGTTTTAATGGCTTGTTTTTCTTGGGCTTGAAATATACAACTCCTGTTAATGGCGCATTAATTATGGCGACTAATCCAATAGTTACTATGTTATTAGCATCGTTTATATTGAAGGATCCTATCCGTTTTAATCAGCGTGTTGGTATGTTTATTAGCTTGATTGGTGTAATTTTTGTTGTAACGCATGGATCATTAGAAATGTTGTTGCGACTTAAGATAGCATTTGGCGATTGGATAACAATGGCAGCCAATATCTGCTGGGCACTTTATGGTGTACTTGGTAGGCGCTATCTTAAAAATAGCAAACCATTGATGACGACAGCTGCTACCATGTTGGTTGGCTCTTTAGTTTTAATTGCATTTTCATTCTACGGCTCATCAGTGACACCGTTGCTTCATCAAACTTGGCAGGTTTATACGGCACTTATTTATATGGCAGTCTTTGGTTCAGTATTGGCTTATCTTTTTTGGAACTATGGAATTGCGAAGTTAGGGGCGGGTAATACTTCATTATTTTTTAATTTAGTTCCCATCTTTACCGTGTTTATTTCTATGCTGATGGGGCAGCCTATTTCAGCCTTGGAGATTTTTGGCGGATCAGTCGTTATTTTAGGTGTTTTGATATCAGCTAATTTTATTAAATTGCCTATCAAAAAGGTGTCTGAATTGATTGAAAAAAAAGGATAAAAGATGTCTTTTTGTAAGTCAAAAACCTTCAAACTGAGTTTAACAACACAAGGGCCTACTTATCCTCCTAGTGAAATAATGGATGAAAATGGTAATTTTATTGTTATTGGAAGAATTAATCGGATAGATAATGGGCAAGTAGCCTCCAATTGGGGTGCTGCTCTTGTCGCTCAGAAAAGCCCAGTGCCCAAGTTTGGAGAACAAGCGCCATATGGTATTGTTCAAGAATTATGTGTGGATGAGCTTGGAGCACTAAGTGATATGGTGCTCTATACGTTACCATTGCCTTTGCCATGTAATAATTATCCTATGGTTTTTGCACCAACACAAAATCCTAGCGGCGATAAAAATGCTAGAAAAAGCTATCCATTGCATGAGGCACCTATTCCTGATTTGCGTGAGGAAGATGGACGTAAAATGGTATCAGCTATAACGTTGAGTGATTGGTGTAAAGCGCAAGGAGAATGTACTGTTAGTATTCTACCGGATCAAACAACAGCTATCTTCGAGTTTAATTTTACAGGGCTGATACCAGAAAGCTTGTATACGGTAATGTCTTTAAGAGAGCATGATTTAGACCCTGGAAGACTGACTCGCCCTGGTCCGTTAGGCGTTCCCAATGTTTTTATTACAGATGAAATGGGGTGTGCTTCTTATAAGGCTGTATTATTAAACCCGTTTCCTTCAATGGAATTGTCCAGTCACAATCGTATTATTAATGTGGTTGTTTTATGGATGAGTTCTCAATGCAGCTATGGAGGTGCAATTGGGCTGTATGGCTTGGGTGGAGATATCCATGCACAGCTTAAGCTACAAGAGCCTTCATTTTTTGAATTTGTTACATTTAAAAAATGATTCTATGAAGTAATTTAAATCCCGTAAACACGCTATCAAGAGGATGTGATGTCTTGAATACAACTAACCATGAGCAATTTGATAATAAACGCCCTATCACCAGTCAAATCATAGCTATTTGTTTTATTAAATTCAGTGCCTCTATAGCATTCGCTGTTATATTTTCTGGCCTGTCACTATATCTGACGCAGAAAGAAATGCAATCGAGTGCTTCTGCAACACTCATAACAGGACTATTTTTATCACTTAATTATTTTCTACCATTCATCGGCGGTACAATAGCCAATCGCTTAATTTCATCAAAAAAACTATATTGCTTAGGTACAGGCTTGAGTTTCATAGGCTGTTTAATGCTGGCATATGGAAATAACTTCTATCTTGGTTTATCCCTATTTTTGGTCAGTAGCCTGGTTGGCAATGTGTGCTTAAAAACAATGGTCACGGATCTTTTCCATGCAGATCAAGTAAAAGAAAGAAGAACGGCATTCGTGTGGAGTTATGTTGGTATGAATGCTGGTTTTTTAATAGGCTGCTTTATTAGTGGTTATGGATCAAATCACAATAGCTTCACAAGCTTATTTGTTATTATGGGATTTTTTATCGCGTTATCTGTTGCCTTGACTTTGATTTTCATGAAGGATAATCATGATATTAAATATCAGAAATCCAATTTAAGCCCATCAATGGTGGCACTCGGGATTTTAATATTAGTTGTAGTGGCGGTTAATTTTTTACTTAAATTTGCCCAATTAAGTGAGTCGTACATTGCATGGTTGGCAGTCGGAGGCATGCTCAGCTTTCTATGGTATGGATATTGTCAAATTAACAATAATGAAAGGGTGAATTATCTTAAATTTATAGGGTATTCAAGTTTAACCATATTGTTTTGGTCTTTATACATGCTAACACCCATTGCATTTATGCAATTGATTGAGCATGCGGTAGATAGGAATTTTTTTAATATTATATTAGCACCGCAATGGTTTATTAATGCAGATTCTATCACTATACTTTTGGTAGCTCCAATTTTTGCTTTATTGATAAACAAAGGTAGATCAATAAATACCCGCCCAATGAGTAATCTCAGTTATTTTGCATTTGCTTTTCTTTTTTGTAGCATGGCTTTATTAGTCTTATTTTATGGATTTTCTGAAGTTTCTAATTTGAAAATGTCTGCTTGGCCAATGTTGGGCTGTTTGGTTTTATTAGCCATAGGAGAGACATTTATTGCTCCTATCGGAGACTCTTTGATTGGTGAATTACTTCCTGTATCGCTGCGTGCAACAATGACTGCATATTGGGGTATGAATATTGGTATAGGCGTTTTGTTGGCTACAGTCATTGCTAATTTATTTATAATGCCATATCTGAATGAAAATGGGTTTATTGGGCAAAATCTAATAATGCTGCAACAAAATATACTGATATTCTGTGCGATTCTATTTATGCTGACTTTAGTGATCTTCATATGTAATCGCTATAGATATTCCGGCTCTAACAATTAAAAAGACTAGTAATATATTATGAAGATAACTATTCCTCAGAGAGCGGATGCACCTAATACTAATTTATATGTAGATATTATAACGATATCAGGTTCTAAATTGGGTGATAGAGCAGTTATTTTTTTAATTCCAGGTGGTCCGGGAGGGAATCACACTGTTTTTTATGAAATTCAAGATGAATTGTTAAGATATGGCGATCTTGTTTTGTTTGATCCACGTGGCTGCGGGCAAAGTGATGCTTCAGCTGCAAAATACTGTTCATTGAATAGTTATATTGATGATATTCAGGCAATAAGAGAACGTCTTTGCTTAGGCAAGATTATTTTATTGGGCGGCTCTTATGGTGCAATGGCTGCTCTTGGTTATGCCGTAAAGTATAATGAATATCTAGAAAAGCTCATTTTGTTAGGTGGTGCGCCTAGCTATCGTTTCTTGGAAACAGCAAAAGTTAATCTAAAAAATAGGGGCTCACTTGAGCAAAAAATAGCTGCAAAGAGTCTGTTTGATGGTACATTTAAGGATGATGAGCATTTTAAAAAATATTATCAAATTACCTCTTCTCTATATTTATTTAAAAAAGAAGCTCAGCAAAATGCATCACCTACTACAAGATCAAATGTCCCCTATAATATCGAAATAACCAATTTTGGATTTAGTGATTTCTTAAGAAAATTTAATTTTGAAAATGAATTGAAAAATATTTCCTGTAACACGTTAATTTTGGCAGGAAAAAATGACTGGATTAACGATCCAAAACATTCTAGATTTATGGCTAAACATATCCAAAAGTCACAGCTGGTTATTTTTGATGATTGCGGACACTTCATATGGGCTGATCAACGCGAGAAATTCTTTCAAGCGTTAAATAACTTTTTAATACCCTCGCGGGAATGACAAGACCTGCTCCCGCAACTGCCGGAGCTATGATCGAATCTTGTGTACAGAGGTAAATTGACGAATTAATTAGGCGGTGTATCCTCATTAACTGACGAAGGTTAATGGATAAATCCAAGAGGAACACCACCATGGGCAAAGATAATGTTAT
>JBAQCP010000133.1:0-21156 GCA_049294295.1 Gammaproteobacteria bacterium
GAGCACTGTCGCTAAGGACAGCCCACTCACAATAACGGCAATTCGTAAAAAAGTTAACCTTGTAATTTTTTCTTCAATAAATCATTTAACTGCCCAGGATTCATCTTCCCGCCAGATAATTTCATTGCTTGACCAACAAAATAACCAAATAATTTATCTTTACCACTACGATAATCAGCTACTTGTTGAGGATTTGCAGCAATAATATCATCAACTAATTTTTCAATCGCGCCGCTATCACTAACTTGCTTCAAGCCGCGTTTTTCAATGATCTCATCAACATCACCTTCTTGATTCCATAACGCTTCAAAAATGGTTTTGCCGATTTTGCCAGAGATTGTATTGTCAGCAATGCGAGTGATTAATTTACCTAAGGCGGCAGCGGAAACAGGGCTGGCAGCAATCTCAAGGTCAGCTTTGTTTAAAGCCGCAATGAATTCACCCATTACCCAGTTAGCAGCAAGCTTTGGTTGGTTGCCAGATTCTTTTACGACATCTTCATAGAAAGCGGCAATTTCTTTGGTACTGGTGAGTGTGCTTGCATCGTAAGCACTTAAGCCGTATTGCTCAATAAAGCGTTGACGTTTTTGCGGCGGCAACTCAGGTAGTTCGCGACGAATAGCTTCTATGGTTTCTTCGGTAATAATTAAAGGCAATAAGTCAGGATCTGGGAAGTAGCGGTAATCATTTGCTTCTTCTTTACTGCGCATAGAGCGCGTTTCGTTTTTATTGGAATCATACAACCTTGTTTCTTGATTAATTTTGCCGCCACTTTCAATGACATTGATTTGACGTTCAACTTCATAATTAATCGCACGTTCTACAAAACGGAAAGAATTAATGTTTTTTAATTCGCAACGTGTACCATATTTGCTTTCGCCTTTAGGTCGAACGGAAACATTCGCATCGCAACGGAAAGAACCTTCTTGCATATTGCCATCGCAAATACCTAGGTAACGCACCAAGCTATGCAAGGTTTTTAAATAAGCAACCGCTTCTTTCGCGTTACGCATATCAGGCTCTGATACGATTTCGAGTAGTGGGGTGCCTGCACGATTTAAATCGATGCCGCTAGCACCATGAAAATCTTCATGCAATGATTTACCAGCATCTTCTTCTAAATGCGCTCGCGTAATGCGTATGCGTTTGGTTTCACCGTCATCCATTAAGACATCTAGGTGGCCCATGCCCACAACAGGTAAATCAAATTGGCTGATTTGATAGCCTTTAGGTAAATCAGGATAAAAGTAATTCTTACGTGAAAAAATGGATTTTCTAGCAATAGCTGCATCTGCACCTAGGCCGAATTTAATGGCCATTTCAACGACTTCTTTGTTTAGGACAGGCAGAACACCAGGCATACCTAAATCAATAGGGCATGCTTGGGTGTTTGGCTCGGCACCGTACTGGGTTGCCGCACCTGAGAAAATTTTACTCTTGGTTGCTAGTTGTGCGTGAACTTCAAGTCCAATAACTACTTCCCATTCCATTTAAAAACCCTCCGGTGTGCGTGTGTGCCAATCAGTTGCTTTTTGGTAAAGGTGTGCTGCATTGAGTAGTTTAGATTCTTCAAATAAATTACCCACTAATTGCATACCAATCGGCATGTTATTCACAAAGCCAGCAGGTACGGAAATACCTGGTAAGCCTGCGAGGTTAACCGCAATGGTGTAGATGTCGGCTAAGTACATGCTGATAGGATCGCTGCTTTTTTCACCTAGTTTAAAGGCAGGTGTTGGCGCCGTGGGTGATAAAATCACATCAACGTCCTGGAATGCTTTTGCAAAGTCGTCACGAATTAAACGGCGTATGCGTTGCGCTTTTAAATAATAAGCATCGAAGTAGCCAGCAGATAGTACATAAGTACCCACCATAATACGGCGTTTTACTTCGTTACCAAATCCTTCACTGCGGGAGCGCTTGTAGAGATCTTCTAGGTCAACGGGTTGGTTGGCGCGATAACCATAACGAACACCGTCAAAGCGTGCGAGGTTAGAGGAGCATTCAGCGGGTGCAATGACGTAGTAAGCAGGTGCTGCTAATTTTGAGTTTGGCAGGCTAATTTCTTTAATGACAGCGCCCATTTTTTCATATTCTTTAATCGCAGCTTCCATAAGTTTAGCGACATCACTGTTTAAGCCTTCGCTAAAGTATTCTTTCGGTAAGCCTATGCGTAAACCTTGAATGGAATCGTTTAGGTTAGCCGTGTAATCGGGAACAGGGTGATCAATGCTGGTGGAATCTTTTTCATCGAAACCGGCCATGACATTCATCAGCAACGCAACGTCTTCTGCTGTTTTTGCAAATGGGCCGCCCTGGTCGAGGCTGGAAGCAAATGCGATCATGCCGTAGCGTGAAACGCGGCCGTAGGTTGGTTTTAAACCGGTGATATTGCAAAGCGCAGCTGGTTGGCGAATGGAGCCACCCGTATCTGTACCCGTTGCACCTGGTGCAAAACCTGCCGCTACTGCTGCTGCAGAACCGCCGGAAGAGCCCCCAGGTACATAATCTGTATTCCAAGGATTGCGTGTAGGGCCGTAGAAACTGGTTTCATTGGAAGAACCCATAGCAAATTCGTCCATGTTGGTTTTGCCTAACATGACGGTGCCTGCTTCTTTAAAGCGGGTGATGACGGTTGCATCATAAGGTGAGATAAAATTATCTAACATTTTTGAGCCACAGCTGGTCTTGATGCCATCTGTACAAAAAATATCTTTTTGTGCGATAGGAATACCAGTGAGAATGCCGCCTTTACCTGACGCAATTAGTTTGTCCGCTTCTGCTGCTGCTTTTAAAGCATATTCGTCGGTGATGGTAATAAAGCTGTTTAGTTTTTTATCATGGGCGTTAATGCGATCAAGATATAGTTTTGTTAATTCCACGCTGGAAATGCGTTTAGCTTGCAATTCGCTGGCTAATTCAGCAATTGTTTTATGGTGCATGGGTTTAGGCCTCTTCAATCACTTTAGGGACAAGGTAAAGACCAGCTTCAACTTGTGGGGCAATGCGTTGATATTTTTCACGTAAATTAGGTTCAGTCACATTGTCTGGCCTTAAGCGCTGGGCAATGTCGAAAGGATGAGCAAGCGGCTCAACATTAGTCGTGTCAGTTTCATCCATTTGTGCAATAAAATGCAGGATATTGGAAATCTGAGCGGTGTAACGGACGCTATCTTCTTCAGATAGATTTAAGCGCGCTAAATGCGCAATTTTCCTGACGTCTTCTGGTGTAAGAGACATGTGATGCACTCCTGCCTGTCTTAGATGCTGAATTAGAACGGGGGATTATAATCGGAGGAGGGGAGAATAGGAATGGGTATTTCAGGGGTGGGGGTTTATTCAAGGGTGGTATTCAAGTTGGGTATGTTCGAGGGTATTGCTCGGGCTGATTTGCCTTACCTCTTTTCGGCGTAGCTGATTAGTGGGTGTGTGGTTCAATCACCATGGCTCACACTGGACCACATCGCACCTGTGAAAATGATATATCGTTGAGACTGGAATTTCTCTGGAAGTGAGCCTTCAAATCTTCGGGATTGGGGCAGCTGCGCCGAAAAGAGGTAAGGCAAACCATCCCTTGTCTGGCTTTGTAAAAGATTAAAGCAATATTTTACACTGGCCTATTCTTGGGGCCTGTAGATGGCATTGGTGTTACTGGTTGAGATTTTTGGTTGAATAATGAGCTGCCTTTAAGTGCGGATGGGATGATTATTGTGACATTTTCTTTACTAAGTCCGGCTTCGGTGCAAACCTCTTCCATCATTTTCTTGATGCCAGCATCTTTAGCTTTAATATGTAGGGTTTTTACCTCTTTATTGGTTTCTAAAAAGGTTTCTAGCATCATTTTGAAAAGTGATTTTTCTCTATAGGTAGTAGAGATATCGTGCTCTGAAATTTTGAAAGTAGCAGCAGGGGTATCTTTTTTTCTGATGTCTATGCGTTTTGGTTCGTTATTTGTAATTTCCCACTTGGGTTTAGAGGCAATGAAGGTTTGTATTTGTTCGCGTTTACCTTTTGCTAAGAGCCCAATTGATTCGATTACTACTTGTGAAGTGATGGATGCAATTGGATTGTTATTAGCATTAACAACGGATTCATTGCTATTTTGCACTTTAATTCTTTTTAACATCGCAACAACTGTATCAATAATAATTATTGCTTTTTGTTTTAGGTAATAGGATTCTGAGCTAAATAGTTTGAGCAAGAAACGGGGTAATGCTGATGGTGCATCATTAAAATATTCAGCTTTTAGCTTTCCAATTAAAGCGATGGCTGCATCGATTTCTTCGCTTTTTCTTGTATCAATTTCTTTAAGTAGGTCGAATATGGTTTTAATAGGAATAACGTCTGCTTTTTCGAATTCTTCCGCTTCAGTTAAGCTGTTATCTGTTTTTGTTTTAGAGATGGCATATAGCTTGCTGAGATGGCGATCCACTCTTTCTATTACGATGGCAAGCTTCATTTCATTAGATGTTTTGATAGGTAATGGAATGACGGCAGAAAAAGCTTGTAAGCTAGGAGGGGTGCGAAATGGACCCAGTAATTTTTTCCAGTCTTGAATGACTTGGAAGGGAATATCATCCCCAAATTCGTAGTCTTGCTCTGTTCTGTACTTAAGTTTTTTCCACCATATAAAGGTGCGCTCTGAAACTAATATTGCACCAGCGTCATTTTGTTTGGCGGGTTCCCATTCATCTGTTTCGGTATCTTGTTTTACTAGGATAAGATCGTTAGTAATAATTAATTTTAATGGGTTAGGACTGTGTTGGGTATACCAACCTTCAGCGGCTTCCGAGCCGTATAGTCCGTTAGCAAAATATTGAGCGTTATATTCTTTAGATTCGCAGATGTTTTTATTGTTTAGATCAATATCTGTTTCAATGGAAAAATCAGTTTTCCAAGCGCGTCGTGATCCCATAAACTTGACCACTTGCTGAAAATTATGGGGTTCTTTTCCTTTAACATGGCAGAAAACAGGTACGCTATTTTTTAGCTTGATAATTCTGGGCAAGTCACTAAGCAATGAGATAATTGTGTTACCTGCAACAATACCCGCTTTGGAATAGGTTTCAGGTATAACAATGCCATAGGTCGGGCTGCCGAATGCTGTTTCTGCGATGCGTTTTTTTACCTCATCGAGGCAGGTACTTTGATCATGTAAGTCAGTAATGCCGCTATACCCATTCGCATTGGATGCTTGTATAGCTAATTTGCGTATTTGTGATGTTTCTCGGATTTTGCCGCCATCAATAAAAATAATAGCGTTTCCTGATTTGTCTTTTTTGATCTTAGGCAGGAAATCATTAACGTTTTGGATGGCTTGTTTGGCTGCTGCGGACTTACCACAACCAGAAGGTCCCGCAACGATAATCACAGGGCGATGCGCCCATTTTTTACCTGGCAGAAGTTGGGTTGATTCTTTAAAGACACTTTCTCTGTAAGCAAAGCTGTGCATTTCTTCTTCTAATGCTAAACGATAAAGCTCAGTGCCATCTGGGCCTAGAAAATCGACTAGATTAGTGGTTGCGCTTTCTGGATGAGTCTGGCGGCTCACGCCCATATCTTTATTTTCATAAGCGGGCTTGCTAGAGGCAATGGTATCACTAATTAGTTTAATAAATTGTTTGCGGAAAAAAGTAGAGCAAGGTTGTAAATCAACCTCAGGATGTTTTTTTAAGTAATTAGCGACTAATTGAGCATGCGTGGTTTGATATTCAATACAGCCTTTGCCCAATTCTGCCCATCCTTCGGCTGTTAACTGAGGAGGCTGAAGGTCAAAGTTGGGGTAACGATTAAGTTGACTCTCTAATTTTCTAGATAGCTCAGCTGCTGTATATTTTGTATTTGGCATGGCTATAGGTTCTCATTATGTGTCATGACTATATTAGATGATTAATCTTAATGAAACATTATTCCATTCTTAAGAAATGCTTAGTGAACGCGGGTGCTTGGGGTGGGTGTTGGGGTAGGTTCCATCGCGCCACCTGCTTGAAATATTGGCGGAACCACTTGAATATTGACTTGGCTCGCGGATAGTTTTTGAGCAGGGTCTGACCCCATTTCTCGGACTATTTTTTCTAATATTACTTTAATATCGTCATTGGCGGCTGAAATACGCATTTTGCCTTTTGGCTGGGTTTCCAAAAATGTTTTTATCATCATTTTGAAGGTTTCTTCGCTGTTATCTTTTGTTGAGATAGTATCGGTTGTTACTTTGTATTGATGTTCACCAGCCTTACTTTTTATATGTAATGCCGTAGCGGTTTTGGTTTTTTCATCAATAGACCAATTGTCAGATTCAACGATGTTCTTAATTTTTGCATAGTTTGCAGAATCTAAGAGATTGGTTTTATATTGCCACCTGCCGCCAGCGTCTACGGTGGCGGTAACTGCCTTTGGGGTGTGATATTCCACTTTTGGTGTTTTTCGTGCTATCTCGTCTGCATCTAATGTTGTATTAATACCAACAATTAATTCACCACATTTTTTAAGCAGTTTAATCGTTTTGGTGTCAGGGTTAAGGCCTTCCATCTTTGCTTCTTGTTCTCTTAAGACCATCAAAAAAGTATCAACTATTTTTTTATCTCTTAGATCAATCTGACTTAACGTTTGCTGGATGCCAGAGATAGTGGTGATCACTTGAATAAGATTTTGATTTTCTTTGTCAGCAGTTGCTTTTTCTTCTAATTGCTCTATGCGTTCTGCTAACTGCTCAAGAATAGAGTTTAGTTTTGCTTCGCTGGCGGTTTTTATCTCAGATGGTAATAATCGACTGAATTGTTCTGGGTTAGGTTCTTGCTTTTTTTCAGAAAGAAATGCATCCCAGGCAGCTTTTGCTTCTGCCGGCACGTTTTTCAAATCGCCATTTTTTATTTTTTCCCAGTATTGGTAAGTACGTTCAGAAACAATAATAATACCGGCATCACCTGATGTCGCTCTTTGCCAACCAGGATTTCCAGTGCTGGGTTTTAGTAAAATAAGATCATTGGTAATGGATAAAATAATATTGTGCGGCCTGTTTTTTATAAACCAGCGTTCAGCTTCTTTTGAGCCATTCACACCGTGTTTAAAACCAGAGGCGCCATATTTTTTAGATTCCTTCATGTCTTTTTTGTTATTCATATCTAGCGGCTTATGCTCAAAACCACTTGTTTTCCAGGCGCGGGTTAATCCCATGTGACCGACGACGTGTTGAAAGTTATCGGGATCACTGCCTTTTACGCGAGCAAACACTAATAACGCGGTATCTTCTAAGCCCGGCATTAGTGTCCGTGCTTTTTTATTAACAATAGGAATGTTCCATTTAGCAAATGTTTCAGGGATAACAATGCCGATATCGGGCATCTCTTTCACACAGGCAAGTACCCGATGCTTCATTTTGCCCAGTATGTCTTTACTATGCTGATGTAGGTTGCTAACGCCGGCATAGCCTTTATTGTTAGCAGCTTGAATAACTAACTTACGCATTTGAGATGTTTCTCTCGCAACACCGCCATCTGCGGCGGTGACGTAATTGCCAGACGAGTCATCATCAATTTTAGTGAGGAAGGCGCTGGCATTTTGAATGGCTTGTTTTGCGGCAACGGATTTACCGCAACCAGAAGGCCCTGCAACGATGACGGCAGGGCGGTCTTTCCATTTTTTACCTTCAAAATGAGAGGTTGATTCAGAAAGGACTGCTAGGCGATATTCTTCACTATGCATTTCTTCTTCTAATGCTAGTTGGTAGAGTTCGGTACCTGCTTTTCCTAAAAATGCTTCTAGGGCAATCGTTGCTTTTTCGGGTTGGCTGCTTCTCAGGTCGGGATTAAATTGAGGTTTATTTGGATCAGCCTCTATTTTACATATTGATTGTATTAATGCTTTGCGAAAAAATTGACTATCGTCAACTGATAAGTCGGTTAGATTGAATTTTTTGCCAAATTGATTTTTAAACTCTTTAGTCTTAGTGCGATGTTGAAGTTGGTAGATGCTAGTACCCTTCATTAATGCTTGTTTGCTTGTTGCATGTTTAGATAGGCGGGCAGTCAGTGCAGTTTCTATAAGAGGGGTGCCTTCAGCTGGTTCAGCAGGCGCATAACGGCCTACTTGCGATACAAGCGTTTGATAGAGCGCTTTTTCGTCTGGCATGGGCATAGACTCGTCTCGTTTTTTTTATAGTTGTCTTTTAGAAGATTATACTAGCTTTTTTGTGCAATATTTGAACTGTCTATTTATCAATAAGTTGCTACAAACTTACTCAATGTAATTAGTCCTTGGCGTTGCGCATTTATTTTGAGTAGAATGCTGAGTTAATATGAAAACGATTTCAAAGGAAGTGTCATTATTATGTTTAAAGCTATCCGCGGCTATTATTCAAACGATATGTCTATCGATTTAGGAACAGCTAATACCCTTATTTGCATACGTGGTGTTGGCATTGTTTTGAATGAACCATCAGTAGTTGCTATCCGTCAAGGTGGTGAGACCGGCGGTCAAAAGCATGTAGTTGCCGTTGGTAGCGAAGCAAAATTAATGTTAGGGCGTACGCCTGGTAATATTAGCGCCATTCGCCCTATGAAAGACGGTGTAATTGCAGATTTCTATGTGACTGAAAAAATGTTGCAGTACTTTATCAAAAAAGTACATTCCAGCCGTAAAAGCCGTTTTTTACGTCCTAGCCCACGTGTTGTTGTCTCCGTTCCTAGCGGTTCTACGCAGGTTGAGCGTCGTGCGATTCGTGAATCTGCTATTAGTGCGGGTGCTCGCGAAGTGTATTTATTAGAAGAGCCAATGGCAGCTGCCATGGGTGCAGGCTTGCCAGTTGAGGAAGCGCGCGGTTCGATGGTGGTTGATATTGGTGGTGGTACCACTGAAGTCGCTATTATTTCTTTAAATGGTATTGTTTATGCGGCATCCGTTCGCATTGGCGGTGATCGTTTTGATGAAGCGATTGTTAGCTATGTTCGTCGTAATTACGGTATTTTGATTGGTGAATCTACTGCTGAACGTATCAAGCATGAAATTGGTTTGGCTTATCCGCTCAACCAAATGTTGCAAATGGAAGTACGCGGCCGCAATTTAGCGGAAGGTATTCCACGCAGCTTTACTATTTCTTCCAATGAAGTATTGGAAGCGTTACAAGAGCCTTTATCAGGTATTTTAGGCGCTGTTCGTGCAGCATTAGAACAAGCTCCACCAGAATTAGCGTCAGATATTGCAGAGCGTGGCATGGTATTAACCGGCGGTGGCGCATTGTTACGCAATATTGATCGTCTATTTATGGAAGAAACTGGATTGCCAGTGATTATTGCTGATGAACCTCTCACCTGTGTTGCGCGTGGTGGTGGTAAGGCATTAGAGATGATAGACACCACTGGTGTTGACTTCTTATTGCAGGAATAATCAAGTAAGTTTACAGCAGTTTCTGCTGTACATTACGCGATGGGGGATTCCCAAGGGGGAGAATCGCGATTCTCCCCCTTGGGTGCAAGCAAAAGCTTTGCTTTTGCGCAGCATATAAACAGGTAAGGGTTCCTGCGCTTTTCAGCGGGAATCCCTGATGAGGTTAGGCATATTCGTTCTATATTTACTCGTGAATCACAGCCTGGATTACGCTTAACTTTCCTCGCTGTCCTCGCCATCTTACTGATGGTGTTGGACAGGCGGTCGGAAAGTTTTGCGCCTATTCGGGCTGCGCTTTCATTGCCTGTCGCTCCTTTTCAATATATGGTCAATTGGCCGTCCAAAGTGATTAGCGATGTTAAAAGCACCGTAAGTTCACACGATCATCTCGTAAAAGAAAATCTTCAGCTGAAAGCTGAGCAATTGCTGCTACGCTCCCAATTACAGCGTTTAGTGGCAGTGGAATCTGAAAATAGTTATTTAAAAGCCTTATTTCAATCTTCACGCCAAATTAAAAATAAAACATTGATTGCTGAATTATTAGCGGTTGATGTGGAGCCGTTTGTGCGCCAAGTCATTTTGGATAAAGGTACTCGTGACGGGGTATACATCGGTCAGCCCGTATTAGATGCGAATGGTGTCATGGGGCAAGTGACTCAAGTTGGGCCGATTACTAGCCGCGTTATTTTAGTGAATGATCCGCAAAGCGGAGTAGCGGTACAGAATGCCAGAAATGGTATGCGTGCTGTTGCTGTCGGTGATACTTATTCTGGTCGTATCCGTTTAAATTACGTGTCAAAAACGGCAGATATTAAGCAAGGTGATATATTTGTGACGTCAGGACTCGGTGATCGTTACCCGGAAGGGTATCCAGTAGGCCAAGTATTGAATATTGATAAAGATCCTGGGCATCCATTTTCAACCATTTATTTGCAGCCTAGTGCGCATTTATCTAGCAGCCGGCAAGTATTATTAGTTTGGTATAAAAAACATGAATAATTGGATGGCGATTTTATCCACCCTATTTATAGCGCTAATACTGGCTGTGTTACCTATGCCGGAATGGACAATGTGGATGCGGCCTGCGTGGATGTTATTAGTTTTAATCTATTGGACAATAGCATTGCCACATAAAGTGGGTATGGCAGTTGCTTGGATAACAGGTCTCATTATGGACTTGTTGAATGGTACGTTGCTGGGTGAGCATGCATTAGCTTATACCGTTGTTATCTATTTTGTTTCTAGCATGTATATTCGCATACGAATGTTCCCTATATTGCAGCAGAGCCTTAGTGTGCTGTTTTTCGTTTTAATGTATCAATTTATTTTGTATTGCATTCAGGGGTTCATCGGTAAATTACCGGTTAGTCATTTGTATTGGTTGTCGTCTTTGACTAGCATGTTGCTATGGCCGTGGCTGTTTATATTGCTGCGGGATTGTCAGTACCGGTTTAAGTTGGTTTGATGTTAGTTTAATGGAATAACTGTATTAGTGAATTTACACCAAAAAGGGCGACACCTTGACCAACATTATCAAATCACTCATGCGCCCAATCGCCTATTTTTTAGCAGCCTGCGTTATTCTCGCAGCTGCCGCTGTTCTCTTATCACGCGCATTAGTCCCTGTTTTAGATAACCACAAAGCAGATTTTGAAAAATGGGCAGGTGATTTATTAGGTTATCCCGTCAAAATCGAAAAAGTTCGTTTAGGGTGGTATCAATACCAACCTGAAATCACCCTACGCAGGGTGGCTATTTTAGATAAAACGACCCAAGCGCCGCTGCAAAAAATCAAACGCGTTAGTATCTTTTTATCATTGCCGCAAAGTTTGTGGCAGCGTAAACCGGTTGCTAGTGGTCTGATGCTGTCAGGCGCAGCGGTTAGTGTTGAGCAATCAGACAGTGGGGAATACACCCTGAAAGGGTTATCGTTTGATGGTTTAACAGATCAATCAACTGAAGTCTCGAAGACAACGGAAGCACTTAATTGGCTGTCTCATCAGCCGAGATTGATTTTGCGTAACGTGGATGTGCATTTTAGTGATGCTCAGAAAAAAGAATACGATCTTACATTGGCGGACTTACGCTTTGAGAATGATCAGACGAATCATGATGTCATTGGTAAAGCCATTTTACATCAAGCTCTCCCGACAAAAGTGGATATTGCTATAAAGTGGCAGGGGCCGGACCTTGATTTAAATAAAATCCAAGCAAATATTTATTTATATGTTTCGGGTTTTCTTGCCACTGGTTGGCAAAAGAATTTACCTAGCTGGCTAGATTGGCATTTGGAGCAGGGGATTATCAGTGCCAAAATTTGGGGATCGTGGGATCAGGGCACATTTACCAAGCTGCAAAGCAATTTTCAGGCGTATGATTTAATCCTCCATTCAAATATAGATAATTTGGCACATAAAGTGACACGTATTAGAGGTAACGTGGGTTGGAAGCGTGAAGGCACAGGTCAAGTCATTGCTGGTAATGATATTCTAATTGATTTACCTCAGCATCTTTGGCCAATTACCAATTTTTATCTAGTACTAAAAGCAGATACAACAGGTGCGTTAATGCCCGCAACGCTTAATATTGGTTATGTTGATTTAAGCGATATTCAAACATTTCTATTTGCTTCACCTGCGATGATCGCACCTGAGACACAAAAAATATTAAAACAGTTAGCCTTAAAAGGCAGTCTGCAGAATGCCTCAGTTGCTTTTGCGGCTCCCTGGACTGACTGGCAGCATCTTGCGCTAGAAGGGACATTGAATCATGTTAGTGTTACATCTTATGAGAAATTGCCTGGCATTGATAATTTATCGGCAAAAGTAAAGTGGAAGAACGCACAAGGTCTATTAACATTGCAGACACAGCAAGGGGTCTTGCATTTAGATTCTGTTTTTGCAAACCCGATTGATATTGCTCAGTTAACCGGAGATGTGCATATTGCGATGCCGTCAGATGGTAATTGGCAGCTGACAACACAAAATGTGCATTTGGCTAATCAAGATTTGACAGCGGATGTAAAGGGATCGTTAATTAATTCGCCTGAATCACCACTAGAAGCGGATATCACTGCTACATTTGCATTACAACAAGCAAAAAAAGTTGCTAAGTATTTACCGTTAAAGCATTTCGATCGGCCATTAAATAAATGGCTAACAACGTCTTTCTTTTCAGGCTATGTTAAAAATGGCCAAGCTATTTTACGCGGACCGTTGAAAGACTATCCGTTTGATCAAGGCAATGGTTTATTTTCGATATCAGGCGATGTGAGGGGTGTTGATTTTCAATTTGCCGCTAACTGGCCTATGCTTGAAGGCGTCGATGCTAAGCTTACCTTTGCGGGACGTCAAATTGTTGTTGATGCTGAGCGGGCTACAACTTTAGGTGTTAATCTCGGTAAGATGCACGCGGTTATTCCCTATTTAGGCGATGCGCACCCGCAAATATTACAAATAGATTCTGTGAATGATGTTCAGGCTAACTTCAAGCAAGCATTTGCTTATGTACATGCCAGTCCACTCAAAAAGAATATTGGTAAGATGTTTAGTGGTATTGTATTTTCGGGCCCATTGAGTTTGAAATTGGGATTAACCATCCCCTTAAATGATCCTGACCACACAGCGGTGAAGGGTGCGTTGAATATCACTAATGCAGAAATGGATTTAGTGCCGTGGAAGTTGAAGATAGATCACTTGACTGGTTTGGTGCATTTTACTGACAAAACTACGACCGCCGATAATTTGCAGGCTGAACTTTTTAATCAACCATTAACGTTTAGTTTGGCGAGCGTTCAAAAAACGAAAACGATTTCTGTTGTTAGAGCCACTATTGCTAATCGAATAAGTATCGCCGATTTAGAATCTTGGTTGAAAATTCCATTTTCTAATGTCGTCACAGGTGCCACGGATATAATTGGTGATTTAGATTTTTCTTTAGATACCCCTATGGAAATTCATTTGCGTTCGGATTTGGTCGGTATCAATATTGATTTACCTGATCAGTATGGAAAAAAAGCAGATGTTAAGCGCGCGTTTACCGCAGATTTAACCATACAAGATAATCAGCCAGTGAAGGCGCAAATGCGCTACGGTGATTTATTGGGTGCAGCTCTTGTTCTAGAAAAAAAGAATAATACGTTTGAATTATCAGCGGCTAATTTGCGTTTAGGGACAGGCGTCGCAACCTTCCCCCCAACGGATGGATTGTACATTACGGGTGAGTGGGGCGAGCTTGATTGGGATAAAGTGAAAGGATATATGAATCAATCTGGAGCTTCTAAATTCCCAGCTAATTTTTTAAAGAAAATTGATTTAGATATTAAATCAGCTAATTTATTTGGTCAGCAGCTTAGCCCGTTACATATTGAGGCGACGCCTTCTCAAAATACGTGGGAGGTGGATATCGATAGCCCTGGGATTAGTGGAGAAATTACCTTTCCTGCGCATTTCAGTTCAAGAGGATCCATTACAGCAGATTTTCAGCAGCTGAGATTGAATACACCATCAGGCTCGCAAACTAAGTTAGATGTTGCCGTTAATACCTTGCCTAGTATTTCATTTAGAGCTAAAAGCGTGCAATTTGGCACACTGTCTCTTGGTCAGGTGACCTTTAAAACATCCCCTGCTAGTGGTGGTTTGAGGATAGAGGCACTGCGTATTTCATCTCAGTATTCTAATTTGCAAGCATCAGGTAATTGGATACAAGCAGGTGGTCGCTATACGACACAATTACAAGGCGTTGCTTCCTCCACTAATGTTAGTGCTTTGTTAAGCAGTTACGGTTTTGATGTGCATAACTTCATTGCGAATAAAGGTCAGGTTGATTTCCAATTAGCATGGGCGGATGCGCCATTTGCGCCTTCTTTAGCGAGTTTAAATGGTAAGGCGACTTTAGATATTAGTAAGGGTCGCATTATTGACGTGGGCCAAACGAGCGGTGCCAAAATGGATCTTGGGCGTATGTTGAGCCTATTCAGCTTACAAACTATTCCGCGCCGATTATCACTAGATTTTAGTGATTTGTTTCAAAAAGGTTATAGTTTTGATTATCTGAAAGGCAACTTTGATTTTCAGAATGGTAATTTGTTAACGACGGATACTCGTTTTGAGGGACCGGTTGCTAAAGTCGGTATTGATGGCCGAATTGGTTTAGTTAAAAAAGATTATGATTTACACTTAAGCATCACCCCTTACATTGCCTCTAGCATTCCCGTTGCAGCTGCTTTAGTGACGTTGAATCCTTTGGTTGGTGTGGGTGCCTATGCGGTTAGTAAGGTGGTTGGGTCGGCTATTACGTATCATTATTCTGTGACGGGGCCTTGGAATCAACCGGTGTGGAATAGCAGGTAATAGTTTTCGCGAGTGTAGCCTGGATGCAGCCGCTGTCATTCCCGCGAAGGCGGGAATGACAGTGGTGGCTTGCAATGACGGCGGTGAATGGTCTCACTTATTACCATCCAGGTTACAGTTACCTATTATTTTCCAGCGCAAGCCCCTGATTTCTCCTCTTCCTTAAATCCGCATATTTTTCTACTTGAGCGACTGCAAAAAATGCTGCATGACTACAAAGCCCACATTGAAGTGCCGTGTTTTTGAAGTCATCTTTTTTACGTGGACTAAGGTTATTGTCAAAAATAGTAAATTCTATTTGGTTGCTAGAAGCACTTTGCGCAGCATAATGTCTAGCATCTCGTCCTTCATAATCTTTATCTGTTAATGTAAAATTTAGCATCAACATATACATTAATACATCTTTGTTACCGCTTAATGCGCCATAGTGCAGCATCGTTCTACCTTTATAATCAGGCAGTCTTAGAATGGATCGAGTTTCTAACATATCCATGCTAATAATTATTTTTTCAGCTCGATTTGCTAGTGCAAAGAAATGTTGAGGATATCGACCTAGCTCATCTTTAGTGCGTTCTGTTATCCCATAATATTCTTTTGCATATTTAATAGCTCTCGGTTCGTTGCTTAAACAGCAAATTTGCCAGGGTAGCAGTGATACACGTTCAAGAAAGGGTAATCGTATGGCTGATTGATAGAGATTGTTAAAATCAGCTATGTAAGGTGCTACTTCATTTAAATCAGCAAAGTCTATGCCAAGATCCACGAGTTCTTTATAAAAAAACCAGTAACTTCTGAATTTAACTGACATTTGTTTTGATATGGCACTCGATAACAGGATTAAAGTTTTTCTGTTAAGTGAAGAGGCAATGCGTAGTAATATTTCTAATGGTAAATTATCCATAACTGAATGTCCTTCAGTCTAATTAAGCTAATATTGTCTGGCAATTCAAATATATAAACAACTCGGTAGACTACCTATGGAATAACTAGCTGTATTTACAGGCTTTTTAACATAATTCCGTCAAAATGATATAATGATAGAAAATAAAGCGAGGTTGAATTATGGATCCCCGTCACCTATCGCCAATTGAGCAAGCGATTAAGCGCTATATAAAATTGCTGACACTCAAGTCAAATCATTCTATTCGTTCAGAAAATGCCAAGCTTTTGCTGGGGGAATTGCGCAGCTGCCTATATCGTTATTTGGGTGTGATCTTGCCTGAAGAAATGGGTGAGGTAGTGCCTTTGCAAAGCTTGTCAGAGTTAGCCGCTAAAAAAGTATATGAGAAGAATGGGTTTGAAGAGATGCTGCGTGAAGTAAGTAGATTGATTCATGATTCACGGATGCAGGGCGGAGATGTGCAGCTGGAAAAAATTAAAAAACGTGCGGGGAATATGCTTAAGGGATATAAAAGATTGACGAGGCCGGTGAGTGCTGGTCAGGATACGGATAATGTGTTTGAAATATAATATAGTAACCATTTGCTTGCTGTCATTACTTCGCTACGCTCGCAATGACAGCAGCAGACCTTACTAAGGTTATAAGCTCACCAACTCCTCTAACTGCTTCTGCAATTTCGCAGCTATCCCTTGCAGCTCAGCACAACGCGCTTTTTCTTTCGCAACAACCTCAGCCGGAGCTTTTTGCACAAACGTTTCGTTTTGCAGTTTAGCTTCAATGCTAGTTAATTCTTTCGCAATCTTAGCCATTTCTCTGTTTAAACGCGCGGTCTCTTCTTCTTTATTAATGAAGCCAGCCATAGGAATAAATATTTCTAAGTCACCAGCAAAGGCGGTGGCTGATGGTGGTGGTGTTTCATTGTCTGCTATCCACTGCACATCCGCTAATTTTGCGAGGGTGATAAGTAGATGCTGTTGGCGTGCATAATTTGCTTTATCACTTTCTGAGCCTTTGCGCAGTAATACAGGTAATAATTTACCTGGTGCAATATTCATTTCACTGCGTATGGTGCGGATAGCGATGATAATGCTTTTTAGCCATTCTAATTCCTGCACAGCTTGCGTATCTATTAGCTGTTCATTCGCCTGTGGATAGCTAGCTAGCATAATACTTTTACCTTGAATACCAGCAAGTGGTGCCAAGCGCAGCCAAATTTCTTCAGTGATAAACGGCATGATAGGATGCAATAAACGTAATATGCTTTCTAATACATTTACCAGTGTGTGTCGTGTGCCGCGTAACATCTCTGGCGTGCTGTTTTCTGACATCAAGATAGGCTTAGATAATTCTAAGTACCAATCACAGAATTCATTCCACGTGAAGTCGTAAAGCATCTGTGCAAATAAATCGAAACGATATTGCTTTAATGCAGCATGAGCTTCAGTAATCGTTGTTTGTAAGCGAGCAATAATCCAACGATCGGGTAGGGATAATGTCATTTTTTTGTTTTCAATGCCGGTATCTTGGCCTTCTGTATTCATCATCACGTAACGTGATGCGTTCCAGAGTTTATTGCAGAAATTACGGTAACCCCCTAGGCGATTGGTATCAAAACGAATATCTCGCGTATAAGATGCGACTGAGCAGAAGGTGAAGCGTAAAGCGTCAGTACCATAGCTGCTAATACCGTCAGGGAATTCTTTGCGAGTGGCTTTTTCGATCTGCTTGGCCATCGCTGGTTGCATTAATCCATAGGTACGTTTATGGACTAGCTCATCAATATTGATACCATCAATTAAATCGATAGGATCTAATACGTTGCCTTTTGATTTCGACATTTTATGGCCTTCCGCATCGCGGATAAGACCCGTAATATAAACTTCTTTGAATGGCACTTGTCCCGTGAACTTTAAGCTCATCATAATCATGCGGGCGACCCAGAAGAAGATGATGTCAAATCCAGTGACTAATACATCAGTCGGGAAAAATGTTTTTAAATCATCTGTGTTTTTTGGCCAACCTAAAGAAGAGAAGGGCCATAAAGCAGATGAGAACCAGGTATCTAAGACATCATCATCTTGTTTTAAGGCAATATCCGCAGGTAAATTGTTTTTCGTGCGTACATCTTCTTCATCATGACCCACATAGGCTAGTCCGTTGTTATCATACCAAACGGGAATACGATGGCCCCACCAGAGTTGACGGCTGATGCACCAGTCTTCAATATTGTGCATCCATTGAAAGTAGGTTTTGCTCCAATTTTCAGGTACAAATTTAATGTCACCATTTTCAACGGCAGCAATAGCAGGTTCTGCTAATACTTTGGATTTTACATACCATTGGTAGGTGAGGTAGGGTTCAATGACGGTGCCTGAGCGATCACCGCGCGGCACTTTTAATTTGTGTTTATCAATTTTTTCAATTAAAGCTTGTGCTTCAAGATCAGCAACGATTTTGTCACGTGCTTTAAATCGATCTAAGCCTTGATAAACGAAAGGTACATTTTCATTTAAATGCGCAGTAGGTGTGAGAATATTAATTGGCTCAAATCCATGACGAGTGCCGACGGCGTAGTCATTAAAATCATGAGCAGGTGTGATTTTAACACAGCCTGTACCAAATGCAGGATCAACATAAGTATCTGCAATGATCGGAATCGTGCGCTCAGTTAATGGCAGCTTCACTTGCTGACCAATTAAATGTTGATAGCGTTCATCATCAGGATGTACAGCAACTGCAACGTCACCTAATAGCGTTTCTGGTCGAGTGGTCGCAACAACAAGATGCCCGGAGCTGGTGGCTAACGGATAACGGATGTGCCACATCTTGCCATCTTCTTCTTCGTTTAATACTTCTAAATCAGAGATGGCGGTTAATAAAACAGGATCCCAGTTGACTAAGCGTTTACCGCGGTAAATAAGGCCTTCTTCAAACAAACGAATAAATACTTCGCGTACGCCTTCAGATAAGGCAGGGTCCATGGTGAAGCGTTCACGCTCCCAATCCATAGAGGCACCTAAGCGGCGCAATTGGCGGGTAATGTTACCGCCAGACTCTTCCTTCCATTCCCAAATTTTTTCAATGAATGGTTCGCGGCCTAAATCATGGCGTGTTTGACCCAGCGCATTAAGTTTGCGTTCAACCACCATTTGCGTAGCGATGCCTGCATGGTCAGTACCCGTTTGCCATAACGTATTTTTGCCGCACATGCGTTGATAACGAATTAAGACATCAATTAAGGTAAAACCAAATCCATGCCCCATGTGTAAGCTGCCAGTGACATTAGGCGGCGGTAACATAATGCAATAAGAATCATCACTAAGGCCTGAAGGCGCGAAGTATCCGCT
The DNA here is from genome assembly GCA_049294295.1 of Gammaproteobacteria bacterium. Classification (GTDB taxonomy): domain Bacteria; phylum Pseudomonadota; class Gammaproteobacteria; order DSM-16500; family DSM-16500; genus Aquicella. The sequence continues at coordinate 18,981 of JBAQCP010000133.1, forward strand.
TTCTTCCCAGTGTTGATATAAACGTTGTTCCATTGCTTGCGGTTGGTAGGTTTTATCAATTTCAGTCATAGTTCGTTAGCTTTTTATTTTAAAAGTATTCATGAGACAGCCCTGATCACGATATTGCTTAAAGCGTTCACGCGCGAGTTGCTGCACGTTAGGATCGGCAAATACAATTTCTATTACGCGTTTAAATTGCGTGTAAAAACTAGGAATAGCGTGATTCAAGTTGATCAATAAATCTTGTTGGTCTGACGGAGGATTGCCCGTGCCTATTTGAATAGGTGGCGGGTAATCCGTTTCTTGATAGATTTGATGCGGTAGAAAGCTATCTTCTTTATAAGTCCAAAGCAGGTTATCTAATCGTTCTGCGTCTTCTTTTGAATTAGCATGGATGTAGACCTTTTGCTGATCTTGATATGCTTTTTCAATTAATTGACAAGCATAAAACAAAGATTGCTGTGCGCTTTCTGCTTCTAAGATGTAGAAATCTACCTGCATGTGTTACTTAGCCTTATTAATTAAGTATTGCATCAGCATAGGAACAGGACGGCCGGTTGCATAACGATCACTGGTACCCATCATCATAGCAGCGGTTCCCGCGACATCTAAATGCGCCCAATGGAATTTTTTAGCAAAACGCGCTAAGAAGCAGCCTGCTGTAATCGTGCCTGCTGCACGTCCGCCAGTATTAGCCATGTCTGCGAATGGACTTTTAATTTGTTCATCGTATTCATCAAACATCGGTAATTGCCACGCACGATCACTACTTTCTTCGCCAGCTTGAAGTAAGTCATTTGCCAGTGGTTGATGATTGGTGACTAAGCCTGTGGTATGGAAGCCAAGAGCGATGACAACAGCGCCTGTTAAGGTGGCAATATCAATTACGACTTCTGGTTTGTAGCGTTCACAATAGGTGAGTGCATCTGCTAATACTAAACGACCTTCGGCATCAGTGCTGATGACCTCAATTGTTTGGCCAGACATACTTGTTAAAATATCTTCTGGTTTGTAAGCGGTGCCGCCAGGCATGTTTTCAACAGCTGCGATGATACCAACAATATTGATTGGTAATTTTAATTCAGCAGCGGCTTTAATAGTGCCTATTACCGTTGCTGCACCACACATGTCGTATTTCATGCCGACCATGTTGTCTGGGCTTTTTAATGAGCTGCCGCCGGTATCAAAGGTGATGCCTTTACCGACTAATGCAACCGGTGCTTGTTTTTTCGCGGCCCCATTATATTCGATACAAATCAACTGTGCTTCTTCCGCACTGCCTTGAGAAACAGCTAACAATGCGCCCATGCCTAATTTGTGCATTTCTTTTTCGTTTAACACGTTGGTTTTAATAGCCGTGTAAGATTTAGCTAATGCTTTTGCTTGTTCTGCTAAGAAGGTTGGGGTGCAAATGTTGCTAGGCAGGTTCGCTAGGTTTTTAGTTAATATCATGCCAGATGCGATTGCTTGACCTTCTTTCAGTGCTAGTTCACAAGCTTTTTGTTGCTTAGGCTCAGGATTGTGAATGATGAATTCTTTGAGGCTAATGGCTGGTGCTTTTTCAGTTTTGAATAAGTCAAAACGGTATACAGCATCGGTTGCGACTTCTGCTATTTGTTTAACCTGCCAAGCGTGAGTTTTGTCAGTGACATTTAGCTCAGTTAAGTAGCAGGTTGCTTGCGTGGTTTTAGACGTTGTTAATGATGTCATCGCCGTTGCGATCATTTTGCGGAAACTAGCCGCCGTGACGGTGGTGGTTTTACCACAGCCAACTAGCAAAATATGAGCAAAGGAGCCGCCGTCTACTTGGAATAAGGGGAGGGCGTAGCCTAATTTGCCAGGAAAAGCGCCTTGCTTGATAATTTGGGTTAAGTGTTTATGGGTGGCTTTGTCAATTTCTTTACCACTTGCGGTGAGTTCGCCTTGCTCTGATACGGCAATGATTAAACAGCTTTTTTGCTGTTTTGTTGGATTCGCTGATTTAACGTTAAATTTCATTTCTCACTCCTACGCGTTATAACAAAAGTAATGTGCTTAAGTGTATTCAAAAAAAATGATTTGTCACCCTGTAGTTGGGTATAATGGCGGAAAATTTGGCTGGATTTGTTAAATATAGCGAGCTAATGGTCGCTACCGTCATCGCGAGCGCGTAGCCTGGATGGAGCGTAGCGGAATC
>JBAQCP010000134.1:0-3352 GCA_049294295.1 Gammaproteobacteria bacterium
TCGCTACGCTCGCAATGACGGCAGTGGCTTTAGCAAGCCACCGGCAAGAACCGCAGACTGTTTCTTTAACCGCAACAAAGAGGATTTAAGCATGACTATATTAGTAGGCAGAAAAGCACCAGATTTCACAGCATCCGCCGTATTAGCGAATGGCGAATTAGTGGATAGCTTCAATTTACATGAATCCATCAAAGGCAAATACGGCCTCGTATTTTTCTATCCATTAGACTTCACCTTTGTTTGCCCATCTGAATTAATCGCGCTTCACAATCGTATAGATGAATTTGCAAAACGTAATGTGTTAGTGATGGGTGTTTCTATCGACTCTAAATTTACCCATAACGCATGGCGTAATACCCCTGTTGCAAATGGCGGTATTGGTCAAGTAGGTTATCCTTTAATCGCTGACGTTAATCATCAAATTTGCCAAGCGTACGGCGTTGAACATCCAACGGCGCATGTTGCATTACGTGGTGCATTCATTATTGATAAGAAAGGTGTGGTTCGCTCACAAGTCGTGAATGATCTTCCATTAGGCCGCAACATTGATGAATTAATTCGTTTAGTTGATGCATTAGATTTTCATGAACAGCACGGTGAAGTTTGTCCTGCTAACTGGTCTCAAGGGAAAGCTGCCATTAAGCCTACAACGGAAGGCATTGCGACTTATTTAGCGCAAGAAGCAGAACAGTTATAATTAAGTAGTTGTATTAGATAAAAAACCCGCTTAGGCGGGTTTTTTTATGCCCTATCATCTTGCATGTTATAATAAAGGAAGTAATACAAAAATAGGTGATGCAATGAGGAAATATAAAAATCGTCGCGAAGCTGGAAAAATATTAGCACAATACTTGCAGCAATATGCTGGCGAGAGTGAATTGTTGGTGCTCGCTTTGCCTCGCGGCGGTGTACCAGTTGCATATGAAGTGGCATCCGCATTGAAAGCCCCATTAGATGTTTTCATTGTCCGAAAATTAGGTGTGCCAAGTTATGACGAGTTAGCAATGGGTGCGATCGCAAGTGGCGGCACTGTTGTGTTAAATAAAAATATTATTAATGAATTTCAAGTTTCCAAAGAAGCGCTGGATTTAAAAATTGAGCAAGAAAAGCGAGAGCTAAAACGTCGAGAGCAGCTTTATCGGCATAACCATGCCTATCCTGATTTATCTAACAAAAAAATTATTTTAATAGATGATGGCATTGCGACTGCAGCGACGATTGAAGTTGCGATTCTTGCATTGAGAAAGTTAAATCCAGTAAAGATAATTGTAGCGGTTCCTGTTGCGTCAGATGCTTATCGAAAAATTTCTGGATTAGTAGACGAATTTATTTGTCCATTACTTCCCGAGCATTTTTCCGCAGTGGGTGAGTGGTACGATGATTTTCAGCAAACGGAAGATGAAGAAGTTTTTAATTTGTTAAATCAATCGCATAATTTTTAGTGCCGTCATTGCGAGCGCAGCAGTCCATAGTGGTGGCTGCAATGAGGTTTGGATTTCTTCGCTGTGCTCGCAATGACGACAGTGGTCAAAATAACGTTTAAAATAAATTCTTCTCTGTTATACCTTTCTTTCTGCAAAAAAGTGCACATACTCTAAAGCAGTATATTTTGTAGTATTTTGCACACAACTTTACATTATGAATAATAATTGCATGCCACTATATCGGCACGGCATCGCTTTGCTTTGTTTGTGAAAAAATATGCTTGCAATCGTAGATATTCATCGGTAATTTTGGAGCTCGTCCGGATTTAAACATTTCAAGGAGATATTTTTATTATGAAACTCAAACTCGTTGTTGTATCAATGAGTGTACTTGGTTTAGTTAGTTGCCCAGCATTTGCAGCAACTGCTAAACACAAGCACCACCATAAAATGGCTAAGCAAGAAGTTGTTGCAGAGCGCAACTACAAAGATTACAAAGATGCATTACCATTAGAAGCGGCATGCACCATCAGCCATTCTTCAATGATCATGGATCAAATGACACAAAGCATGGGTCGTTCTATGCCTAATCCATGCAACCCAGGCTGGTTCAACCGTATTCACATCAGTGGCGGCTTGAATGTTGACCTCGGTAAATTCGGTAACCGTAATGGTAACTACATGGGTGAAAACTATCAGCGTTTATCACTTAACGATGCATACTTAAACGTTGGTGCAGATATCAACGATTGGGCTAAAGCATTTGCTAGCATTAGCTACAACACAGCAACCATTAACGATCCATCTACTGCAAACAGTACCTATGGTTATCATGTTAGTGAATATAGCGCAGCGTACAGCAACAACGTATTGAGCGGTTCTACCAGCGCATTACAGTTAGAGCAAGCATATGCAACATTTGCTAATTTTGATATGTCACCAATTTTCTTACAAATTGGTAAGCAATTCCAAGATTTCAGTCGTTATGAAATCCATCCTATCACTCGTAGCCTAACTCAGGTGTTGTCTGAAACTTTAGCAACTTCTATAAAATTAGGATTTATTGCGAATGGTTTCCATGGTTCTATCTATGCATTTGATGACCCAATTGCAAAAGTAGGCAAAACCGCTACCTCCACCAACTACGGTGCAGCATTAGGTTTTGATATGCCTAGCGATCAATTAGGTTTTGATATTGGCGTGGCTTACTTGTACAACATGGTTGGTGTTAATGATGTAGCTTATGAAGTTAACCAATTCAATTTACATAATACGGCTCTAAACGGTAATGCGACCAATGGTCTTCAAGGCTACAACAGCCGTGTAGGTGCAGCAGCAGCTTATGCTGATTTAAACAGTGGTCCATTTATCCTTAGTGCTCGTTACACCACAGCGCTTCAAGGCTTCAATGTTAACGACTTACCACAAAACGGTATCGCTGACTTGAACTTAACGACCAATACCGTTGCACCATTTACCCAAGGTTCTCCTTTTGCAACGGCAAGCGGTGCTAAGCCATGGGCTGCTGGTTTGCAAGCGGGTTATGGTTTTGAAGGCTGGAGCAGAGAGCAAAATATCTATCTTGGTTATCAAGTTAGCCGTCAAGCTGCGGGTCTCAACTTACCTAGAAGCCGTTGGGCTCTTGGCTACGGTATCGATGCGTTTGGTAAAAATACCAACGTGGGTATCGAGTGGGATCATGACCAAGCTTACAGCTCCTCTAATGGTGGTATTCCAAGCAACAACACCAATCTCGTTACCTTACGAGCTGGCGTTCAGTTTGGTTAATAGATACACCTGTATTAAAAAAGCCCGCGAAAGCGGGCTTTTTTTTGTCTGTGTTGTGCGCATGGAATGTGAGGGTTGGTACCGCAGAGTGTAGCCCGGATGGAGTCACTGCCGTCATTGCGAGCCACTACTGTCATTCC
>JBAQCP010000135.1:0-5523 GCA_049294295.1 Gammaproteobacteria bacterium
CTCCTCTGATTGAACTTGGTAGGTCCAATTGGAGTGAAACTTATTACCAGCTCCGTTTCAATGCTTACATGGCAATGCCCTTGTTATTCGCACCGGCATAGCCGGTGGTTTCGGATCTCGAATGACAATAGTGGCTCGCAATGATGGCAGTTACCATCCGGGCTACACTACTTTCGCGGGAATGACAGTAGCGGCTCGCAATGACGGCAGTTTACCATCCAGGCTACATAGTTGCTGTTTACACGACGACATTCATGAGATTTTTAGTGTAACGTATAAAGCATTCCTTAAAAATTAAGTGAATCCCTGACATGCAAAGCCATATTGACCCAACGGACACCCTGGTATCGCTTGAGGACATGTACATTGATGCGGCTTTACCAACTGCACCAGCAGCCTTTAAAACCATCCTCGATGAGACTGTGCTTAAAGCAATCGGTGCATCCTATCAAACTCCCATGGGATTTTTACCAGCACTACTAGATATGGTTTATCAAGATGAGCATTTTTCTTGGGTAAAAGTCAGCACCCTCAGTGGCGCGGCGCTAGTTGGCATTTGCTCTGCAATCTTCTACGTCAGGCCAGCACACGATGCAGCATCGATTATTGGCAATCTTATTAAAACTCAAACGGGTTATGACCCAACCACTTATTTAGCCATACCCATTCAGACGGCATCTGTTGGTGAAAATGGTGCCGTTAGCACTTATTGCGCGTTAGAAATGATAAAAACCTATTTCCCAAAAATATCAGACGCCGAAAGATTTTTAATTTACCATGAAGCCACTAATGCTGAAAAATTTTCTGGTTACGGACGCAAAATGTTAGATTTACTGGCAGCGTGTTCTGCCAATGTCGCAACGTTTGCTATCACTTTGCAATCTGGATCTTGGTTAACAGCAGCCGTGACATCTGTTGCCAATATTGCTTTAAGCCGACAAGGCATGAGTAATATTTCAATCAAAGCAAATAAACAACATCCAGCACAACGCACAGAAGTCGCTTATCTGACTGAACAATTAAATACTTTTTTAAAACTACCACGTGATGAACAAATAACTATTTTTAAAACCCTAGCCGCATTTAAAAATAATGCGCTTCACGATGCCAATTTCCACCAGCAATGTTTCACGCATTTATTGAATCTTGCCAAGCAAACATCATCAGACGATATTGAAGTCCAAGCTTACCCTCCTTCCACCTTTCAAGAAAAAATTATTCCTCCCATAGTAGGTGCATTAGGTTTTGAGTGTGGATCACCGTTTACTATTGTAGCGGCTGTTTCTATTAATAATTTGGTTCCAGGTCATACTTCTGCTAAATCGATGATGGCAACACTACCGATTGTGTTATTAAATCTGCTACCGATGTTTGGATACGGATATCTTGGCGCCTATAAAGCAGGTGAAGCAATCACTTCAGACGATGTGCCATTAGCAAAAATTTTTAATCCCGCGTTACACACCTCTTTAAAATGGCTCATTAACTTTATCAGTATTTTTTCAGGTGGCGCGACCTTTGGTACGGCTCATGCCGTTGGCAATAATTTTAGTGACTTTGCAAAAATAGCCGTACCATTTAAAGAGATTTTGAGTTTAACGTATGCGACAACCGCCAGCATGGGTGGTGCATTCTTAAATGGTTATTACACACTATGCTTGCTAGATGAAGTACTCACTTATTTTGCGGAACGTTGTGGCAATGAAGAAGTCAAAGGCTTGTTTGCTTTAGTGCTAGAAACACGCAAGCTAACAAATGTATTAAATACCATGACGGAAGCTAATTATCTGGAATTATTAAAATGGAAAATGTCTGACCCTACTTTATCTGATTTACTGCACAGCATTTTTGATAATCGTTTATCTGTAGGTGAATACAAAAAATTACAGCGTGATGTGAATACAGATTTAACTACTTTTGTGAAAGCACGTGAACAGTTGCCAAACTATCGCTTGATACCTAGTTTTTTTGAAAAAGAAGCAGCGGAGAGAGAAAGACGGAATCCAAGCTTGCATCGTCGGCATGGTGGTGGATTGTTTGGTGGACGCGAGGTGGATAGGCCTAGCGGAGATATTGAAATGAATACATTGAATTTATCCTCTTGATCCGCATCAGGAATGGCAATGTTGTCGTGATGGTGACAACGAGTATAGCCCAAACAACCCTCTGTCGTTCCCGCGAAAGCGGGAATCCATTTCCAACATACAGCAGGGTATCGTTATAGATAGATTCCCGCTTTCGCGGGAATGACAAATAGTGGCGCAGGGGCTCGAAATGACAGCAGGCGCCAAGCAGTTATTATTAAACTCAGCCACGATATGGGCATGATCCTATATCTCAAACTCAGCAACAACAGGCGCATGATCCGATGGACGCTCCCATTCTCTAGGCGTCTTATCAATGTAGCAACGCTTACAAGTCACCGCTAAGCGATGATTAGCTAAGATATGATCGATTCGCAACCCCATATTTCGCTTAAATGCATTCATACGATAATCCCACCAAGAGTAACTCCTATCTTCTGGATTAAGCTGGCGGAAACAATCTTGGAAACCTAACTGCAGCATGCGATAAAATGCCTGCCGCTCGGGTTCGCTAAATAACACTTGGCCTTCCCATTGTGCGGGATCATGCACATCGATGTTAGCCGGAGCGATGTTAAAATCACCCAAGATAACGATCTTATTATGCTTTTTTGATTCTGCTCGAAGGTAAAGTTCAAACTTATCTAACCAATTTAACTTATATTGATATTTTTCTGAAGTAATACTTTCGCCATTGGGGATGTATAAATTGATGACGCGTATATCACCAATGGTGAGTGCTAACATACGGCGCTGTGGATCTTCGAGACCCGGCAAGTCGGTGACAATGTCACTTGCTGAGCTGCGGCTTAAAACAGCCACGCCATTATAGGTGCGCTGTCCTGACGCAATCACAGAATAACCAGCCTCTTGTATCACTTCAAAAGGAAAATCAGCATCTGGTATTTTTAATTCTTGTAATGCAATGATATCGGGCTGGTGTTCATTCAACCACGTTAACACGTGCGGTAACCGCACGCGTAACGAGTTAACATTCCAACTAGCTATTTTAAGTGAGGTCATGATTACAGACTGTAATACATGTCAAATTCAATAGGATGTGTTGTCATGTTTAATTGCTGTACTTCTTCACGCTTAATTTCGATATAAGATTTAATAATTTCTTTATTAAACACATTACCAGCCATTAAGAAATCATGATCTTGCTCTAGTGCATCTAATGCTTGCTCGAGAGAAGAACATAAGCTAGGGAAGCTCTTTACTCTTTCTGCTGACATGTCATATAAATTTTCATCAATGGCAGCACCAGGATGAATTTTATTTTTAATGCCATCTAAGCCTGCCATTAATAAAGCAGGGAAAGCTAAGTAAGGATTAGATAATGCATCCGGGAAACGCGCTTCAATACGCTTTTCTTTTTCATTGAATACACGAGGAATACGAATACCCGCAGAACGATTGCCTTCGGAATAAACCATGGTAACAGGCGCTTCAAAGCCAGGCACTAAACGCTTGTAGCTATTCGTTGTTGGATTGGTGAACGCATTTAATGCACGCGCATGCTTGATGATACCGCCAATGTAGTAAAGTGCCATCTCAGACAAACCCGCATATTCATTACCAGCAAATAAATTCTTACCTTCTTTAGTAGAAAGTGACTGATGACAATGCAAGCCGCTACCGTTATCACCTACTAATGGTTTAGGCATAAAGGTCACGGTTTTGTTATGTGCATGGGCAATGTTATGAATCACATATTTAAATGTCAGCATTTCATCGCATTTATGTAACAACGTGCTATAGCGTGTAGTAATTTCGTTTTGACCGGCGGTTGCCACTTCGTGATGATGCACTTCTGGCGATAAACCCATCAGCATTAATGCATTACACATTGCACTACGCAAGTCGTGAGAGGAATCCACAGGTGGCACTGGGAAATAACCGCCTTTCACTCGCGGTCTGTGACCCATGTTGCCATTTGGCATCACTTTGTCTGAGTTCCAGCCCGCTTCTTCTGCATCAATGTTATAAGAGCAACTATTCATGCTCACTTTCCAGCGCACATCATCAAAAATAAAGAATTCGACTTCTTGACCAAAATTACAAACATCCGCAATACCGCTAGCGGTTAGGTAAGCTTCTGCACGTTTAGCGACACCGCGTGGATCGAGTGAGTAAGGTTTTTCAGAAATAGGATCAGATACATCGCAACGGATGATCAATGTTGGCAGCTCGCAGAAAGGATCCATCACAGCAGTGCTGGTATCTGGGGTTAACAGTAAATCAGAGTCGCTAATTGCTCGCCAACCGGAAATAGAAGAGCCATCGAATGCTTTACCGTATTTGAAGAAAGCATCGTCAATTTTATTTTGAGGGAGCGTCACATGATGCTCTTTACCACGAAGGTCTGTAAAACGTAAATCGACATACTCGACCTGGTGGTCTGCTATCATTTTTCTTATATGCTCACTACTCATGGCTATCCCCTAATATTTAATCTGCCTATTCTATATGATGATACCCTTGTATTCACGATGATTTTTTTTCCAATTAAGGGTAACAATTTACCTCCAAATTAATTAAAATAACTCCCCCTTTGCGTATTTCAGAGATTTTCTCTTTATGATTGGCCTTATTCAGCTTGTTACCCATGCCCGTGTTCGAGTAGCAGGTAATGTCATCGGCGCCATTGAACACGGCATCTTAGCCCTGATAGGCATCGAAAAAACGGATACAATACAACAAGCTCAAACGCTAATTGAGCGAATAATAAACTATCGCATTTTTGCAGATGCGGCGGGCAAAATGAACTGCAGCTTAAAAGATGTACATGGCGGCTTATTATTAGTGCCTCAATTTACATTAGTCGCAGATACACGTAGCGGCACAAGGCCAGGTTTTTCATTAGGTATGCCGCCAGAACCAAGCAGCCTTTTATTTGATCAGATAGTGAATTATGCAAAGCAGCATTACCCAACTGTCGCGACTGGGCAATTTGGAGCCAACATGCAAATTGAACTATGCAATAATGGGCCCGCAACTTTTATTTTAAAAACGAATGAGTAAATATAATGGATACCCGACGTGATGCTAACTGTGTGGAACTAGAAACCATAGCCACATCACTTAATGAAGATGAACTGACACCTACCATCCCTGATCACCATTTCTTCTTCTCCTCTAATGTTGATCGTGGTGGCAAAGGCAACAGTATAGAAATGACTACGTTTACCCCAGAGCCGCCGCAATTTAATGAAGTTCGGATGGGAGATGCCGTCTTTCTTCAATTCCCCCCTTATCAGCCAAAAAAACTGACTAAGCGTGTTGCAGAATCTTTCGATTCGGCTACTCAAAAGATAGATCAAGCAGCGGAGAAAGTAGCTGGGTTAGCTGGAAGCTGCATGCGGCCTGATGGGTAAATAAGTAGTGTAGCCTGGATGGAGTCACTGCCGTCATTGCGAGCCACTACTGTCATTCC
>JBAQCP010000136.1:0-5650 GCA_049294295.1 Gammaproteobacteria bacterium
AAGCTTAGTAGCCCGGATGACCGCCAGGTCAGCCGGGGCTCTACTGCCTCACCTCTGTACTGATTAACGTATTCGAGGATGGTGATTAGCAGCGGCTGATAGCAAGTCGCTATGCGATGCCAGTAAACGACGATAAATTAATTTAAGCTCACCATTATTTAAAGCACCTTGATGAACACCTAGAACAGATACATGTTCTCCCTCAAAAATAACGCTTTTTAACGCCATCGCAGCGTCTTTTTTCTGCTGAGCCGAATATCCGAAGTTCATAGTCTTGCCAAAAATACTAATCGACGTTTCGTAATGTGATCCCTCTCTGACAGCTAAATTATCTATGTAACAATTCAGCGCGTGCTCATGGAAACGTTTGACAACATCAAGATGACGATTTAGCGCAGCAGCATGAAGGGGGGTTGCACCATCCCAGTTAGCAGCATGGATATTCGCACCCGCAGCTAATAAGGCGTTGGCAACATCAAGATGACCATGTTGCGCAGCGACATAAAGGGGGGATTCGCCACCCTGGAGAGCAGCATTGATATCCGCACCTCGAGCTAATAAGGCGTTGACAACCTCAAGATGATCATTTTGCGCAGCGATATAAAGGGGGGTTGCGCCCTCCCGGCTAGCAGCATTGATATCCGCACCCCGAGCTAATAAGGCGTTGACAACATTAAGATGACCCCATGTCGCAGCGATATAAAGGGGGGTTGCGGCCCCCCGGCTAGCAGCATTGATATCCGCACCTCGAGCTAATAAGGCGTTGACAACATTAAGATGGCCCTGTTGCGCAGCGATATGAAGGGAGGTTCTGCCATCCTGGAGAACAGCATTGATATTCGCACCTTGAGCTAATAAGGCGTTGACAACATTAAGATGACCCTGTGCCGCAGCGATATAAAGGGGGGTTGCGCCCTCCCGGCTAGCAGCATTGATATCCGCACCTTGAGCTAATAAGGCGTTGACAACCTCAAGATGACCATTTGCCGCAGCGATATAAAGGGGCGTTACATTAACATTCATACCAGCGTTGACGTTAGCTCCCTCCATGATTAATGCTGTAACAGTATCCGCAGGTTGGCAACATCTCACGGCCCAATGAAGAATGGTTTGCGACGCAAAATCCGTTTTTTTCAGATCAATCTCAACAGCATTGTCGGTGTCTTTAACTGAATATGCTTCAATGGCCAGCTTATAAAAATAATCTAGCAACGATAAACGTATGGTCTGTTTATGTCGGCTTACCCATTCCAAAATTGAAACGTTATTCGCGTCACTTAAAAAATACCCACCAACTACTATAAGATCGGCTAATTTTATATTTTTTCTTTCTAACCCAACAACATCCCCCTCCTTAACCAGAGAGAATAATTCTCTGTTTCTGCTAGATAAATGCCGGTATTCATGAGCATATAGTTTTTGGAATCCAGCATGCCAATCAGGGCCAGGGTCACCCTGCGCTTGTAGTTCTTTGAATTTATGAGGAAAATGGCGCTCCAATTTATTGCACCACAACACACTGTCGCGGCCCGCACACTGCGCTTTCAGATTTATCTGAGCAGCTACCGACATTAGCTTGATTGCTTCTGGAGAAAGCAAATTAAACACATCCCGAAACTCTTCCATCGTGAGATCAGATAACTGTCTGTTTCGATTTTGCATAACCACCCCATTTTCTTATTATTTTAATTCATTTCCGAAATAACGGTACGCTTAGCCGGATGACCGCCAGGTCAGCCGGGGCTTTTACGAAAAACCAAGCCTACGAACCACAGGAGGCGATGCCTCTGGATCAGCATGCTTTTTAATAATATCTAACACCCCATCCAGCAAATTATCCAAATCCCTCACCTTGACATCTTTACGTGAAAAATTTTGCGGGATAAAAAACTCATCTACCAATCTACTCACTGATACTAACTGATCAAGCAGCTCATCTGACAATCTACTCAATTCACGCGCCCACTCCTGAGAGAGTAAAACCTGCTCATGATGATGCTGCAAATGGGGATTAAGACCTTCTTTTTCAATCAAACCTTCAATATGACTCTCTTTATCAGGAGAAGAACTGCTAGCTGCTGATTTTGGAAATTTATACGCTTTCTCAGCATGCTTACCAATCACCCCTCTAATATCAGCAAAAAGAGTTTTTGTATCTAAATAATCAACCGTCGAATCTTTGAAAGCATCTAACTCATAACGTAAGTCTTCAATATTTAAGTGCCTCGAAGCACCCTCCTGGAGAATTTGAAGACAAAATTTTTCTTTCGCTTGCACACCAGAGAAAAGAGCATCAGCACTGGATTCCGCTCTCAATTTTGCAAGAACTTTAAAAACACATTTCTTTTGTTTGACTTCTAATTCATCTATAAAACGATGCAAGACCTCAACAATCGCAACAAACCTAACCACATTAATCAGATTTTTTTCTTTAAATCCAGAAAACAATTCATATTCTAAGGTATGCTTTAAACGATTTTTTCTTTCTGCATCTAATTTCGCATAAACAGCATCCAATTGTTCTGGGCCTTCATAAGCAAGTGGCACACACCCTTTTTCTTTATCACCAAAGAAATGATGCACATCAGACACTTTACTTAAGACTTTACTAACAACATCTTTTTTATCCGAAAAGCTAGGCTGATCTCTTAAAATTTTAAGGTAAAATATTTTTTTATATAAATCTTTAAAATCACCACTGGACGAACGATCCAATGTTTGATGAGTCACCTGCATATGCAATATCAACCGATTGATATCACGACTTGTAATCATGCCATGAAACCGATTATGGCCAGGATCAATAAACTCATCTGATTTTTTCATTTCAATCAAAAGAGTTAAGAAATAATTTATCTGCAACAAAGAAGAAAACTCAATATTGCACGCATCCATTAACACTTTTGACATGAGGATCTTTTTCTCACGCCGCTCTGGATTCCAATTTATCTTAGGAAAAAAACAACCAAACATAGCGGTTGGAGGGGATGTGTCAACCGCATTTAATTCATCACCATAACACTCAAACAAACGCGTCCTGACACTAAGCTTAATATCATCTGCCAACTTTAATAATTCGTCATCTTGAACTGGCTGATACGAAATAGACTTAATTGTTTTTACAATAGCCTTCATTCGCTTCAAGCGATCGCCAAATGCTTGTATTGTTGGTAGTCTTGCATCCATGGGATTTCGCCTAAGTAGGATTATATTATATTAATGCAAGTATACCTATGACGGATTAAGACAAACTTAGGATATTCTTAAGGCAGGCTTACGGGTGTGTTGCATAGTGGCTGTTAGTTAACCGGACAGCCACTATTCTTTTACTTACAACTCTGACTATTCAGCGTTGAATTACCTCTAAACGACGTACGCCATCCATCAAATTGAATATCTGGCTCTGCAGGAGAAGACGGTGCAACTACTTTAAAACGCCCCTCACGCGCATCTCGCAAAATATTAGTGCATTTAAAAGGAAGCGCCCAACCACCAATAATATTCCACACACCCTGCGCATCCTGTTTAATACCAATAAATCCAGAGGGTGCTAATATAAGAATCACAGGTGGATTGTTATTGTATTCCATCACCCATGCATCACACCTTGGATAATAACCGCTTAAACAAGACGGAAGTACTAACGAATCAACAAAAGATACCTGCTTCTCAAAAAGTCTCCAATCTTGATTAAGAAAACTCTCTGGCAGCTTACCTTCATTGGTATGTACGTTAATAAGATCAGCCTTCTGCACGGTGCTTAATACGCCTGTTTTCATTTCCACCACCTGACCTTTTTTTAACGCTAATAACTTTTTAACTTGCTCCGATGTATAAGCAGCATCCAATCCCTTAAAATGTGCTTGTAATTCTATCAATGCTTCCTGGCCATAACGTAACCCTTGTAAACGCAACATACCAAAATCAAACCGCTCTGGTGCTACCTTGCCTGACTCTAGGCGAGCAATCTGAGAAGCAACCGCAAGACGTGCTGGATCTGCTAATGGGCTGAAGATCGCTAGGTAAACTAGCAACATAAAATAGGCGGAGAGAACATTACAAATCTCGAGACGCTTAAGCCACGGGCTAGACCAAACAGCCGCTATATAACCTAGTGCATAACAAGCAAGCATGAGCATAAAAGCAGCACCCTCAATACGGTTAACCGTCCAACCATATTGCTGAACCCTTACATTTAAAGCATACATAGCAACCACTAATAAAGGAGACAATAAACAACAAGCAATCGGTGCTGTAAAACGCAGTACGTTAGATGTTTCACTAACACGGCCCCCATCTTGATAAACCGCATTAATCAATAAAACTAACAAACTAGTCGCTGAAAGCAACAGACTAGTAGCATAACCTGTTTTCCATAAGAGATTGACGCCAGTAAAACAAAGACTAATTAAAAAGATAGCCACAATGCCTGTAATCAGCGGCAACAACCAAGATAGCAACATTAAACTTAAGGTGCGAATACCCTGCACAATTTTGACATTGACATCTGTTATATGCAGCGCTATTGATGTGGCAATTGTCGTTACCGGAATAGCAAACCAGGAATGATTAATTAATTTTTGAAAAAATGTTAAGCCAATCGCGCTGAATAAAGAAGCACCCAATTCCAGAATGATCCATAAGCCAAGTACAAACATAGCAGCGAAAAGCACCTGCACAACCATCTTCCAAGCCATATCAAAGTAGGTTGGATAATTTGCTATCCAGCGGCCATCATGATCGCTGCTTAATACTAGGCTATGCGCAATAATAAATGCGATCGTTGTAAAAAAAACTAATGTACCCGCTGGAGCGGGCGACACTGATACGTCATCATAAGGCAACATTTGCCGAAAAACTGAATAATAGCCGATGCCTAGTAAAAGAAGTGCCGCAAAAGCAGTCCAAACACCCAGTGTTTTCAAACGCAGATTATTTATTCCCTGCAACCAAATAAAAGGAATAAATAACGCAATTAACGATAAAGGAACAAACATGCTAGGCTGAGTCGCTGGCCAAGACATCTTTTGACTAGCTGTATATAAAATAGCGAGAAGAATGCCTTGAATAAGGCCGATTAGGCTGCGTATCTTCACGATGCTTAGTTGCATTAATTATACCCATACAGATTGGTTAAATTATTTATATCATTTGTCAGATAGTGATTAAAGCACGCCGTCATATCCCATTTCTTAAAATAGTCTTAGTTCAATCCGAAAACAATCTTATGCAGCTTTTTGATTTTTAAAATCTTTTAACCGGTTAGCCCTAGGTAAATTTAGCTGGCTTTTTTGCCCATTTTTTGTATAATACGTGTACTTAATCTGTACTTATGTACTGGGAGGCTAGATGAAAACAACTTTAATGCTTATCGGCGCTTTATTAATTAGCAGCGCTAGTATTGCCAGCGACCTCACTAAGAATTCCGCTAGCATGCAAGCTCTACGCTCTGCATGGAAAGCACAACCAACAATGCATACCAGCGCTAATGATATTACGATGGTTTACGGTGGCGAAGATATCTCTCGCAAACCAACTTTAGCATTTCACACAGCAACTGCTTAAGTTTTTCTGAGTTAAAAAAAACCCTCTTTTGAGGGTTTTTTTGTTTGTGTAGCCCGGCAAATCTTTTGCCGGGGCTTTTTGTTTA
>JBAQCP010000137.1:0-9156 GCA_049294295.1 Gammaproteobacteria bacterium
CGCTTTCGCGGGAATGACAGTGCTGTGTACGGGAATGACAGTGATGGCTCGCAATGACGGCACCAGAGCAATACAGCATTACAGCACTACAAATCAATAAACACTATCCCTAAAATACATCTCCCCCAATAATGGGGGAGATGTTTATTCTATATGAATAGCCCGTTAGGTGCTATTTTTTGTCATTAAATTGCTTAGCAACATCTTTGGTGATGTCATTGCCATCAGCTGCAAAAATAACTGCTTGTGAATCAAGTACTAAGGTGTAACCTTGCGCTTTAGCAATCGTGGTAACGATGCCGTTTAAGTCGCCTAGGATACCCTGCATGATTCTGTTTTGTTCTTTTTGCAAGTCTTGTTGGTAAGCAACTACTTTCTTAACTAATTCAGAGCGGTCGTTTGCAATTTTCTTTTGCATCGCATCTCTGTCTTTTTGGCTCATGGTGGTTGAATCTTTTTTGAGCTTGTCTAGTTCGTCTTGTAATGCTTTTTGTTCGTCATTGATTTTGGTTTGACGAGATTTGAAGTCGCCTTCTAGCTTTTTGCTTTGATCAGCAACTCGTGGGGATTGTTGTAATACTTGTTGTACGTTAACCACAGCAACTCTCATTTGCGTAGCATCAGCTGCCTGGCAAACTTCAATTCCTGCTGCAAATAAAACAACGCTTGCTAATATGCTTAATTTCTTAACGATTTTCATGTTGCTCTCCAAATAAAATAAAAACTTGTTTCCCTAATCAACAATCACGCCACTGCGTAGTTTAAAGTCTATCCTATCACACACTTACAATAGACTTAAGCCTCTGCCACTTTTATCAGAAATTCGCGCCCATAGCAAACTGGAAAGTTTCTCTTTCGTCATGTGGACGTCTATTAATTGGCTGCGCTAAGCTTAATTGGACAGGACCAAATGGTGTTAACCAATCTGCTTCCACACCCACGGAATAACGTAATGGTCCGGTATCAGTACTTTGGCCGCCAAAGCGTCGGTTACTACCACTGCTATATACGTTACCTGCATCAAAATACACGCTTGTTCTTAAATTATCAGAAACATAATTTGGGAAGATTAAAGCCAAGCTGGCATCTACTAATGCATTACCACCAAATGGATTATAGTTAGAATCTTTTGGACCTAAGCTATAACCTTGATAACCTCTAACGGAATCAATACCGCCCGCATAGTAGTATTTAAAGAATGGAAAATCATCTGCGCTGCTAAAACCAGAACCATAACCAAGATTACCTTTGGTTAAGAGAATAAATTGCTCGCTCAATGGCTGATACCATCTGGTTGCATAGTTAAGTGCGTAATATGAGATGCCACCACTGGATACAGGTGCATAAGCGTCAAAAAATAATGAGTGTAGTGAGCCCGTCGTTGGGAAAATGGCCTTATCACGACTATCTCTAGTGAAGCCAAGTTTAAAATCTGCCTGCTGGTAATGAGTACCATGCCTAGTGATAAAATCATTAATTTGATTTGATAAACCCATACTGCCTGACTGTTGAGGCTTCAAATGAATCAGCGTATTTTGATAAGAAAGGCCTGCTTGAATACGATTAAACACGCCGGGCTCTTGGCCCACAGGAATACCAAATAATACACCCGCATCAAATTCAGACGTTGTATAACCAAATGCGGCACCCGCAGCCTTAGGATCAGTCTTAGAAATAGCCATGCTTAAACTGCGGCTAATACCATCAACGGTGTAGTAAGGATCGGTGTAATCAATTGCATAGACTTGTTGGAACTTGCTACGAGATAAATTAATACCGAAGTCATTACCAGTACCAAAGAAGTTTTTCTGCGTTAAACCAGCACCAATCGTCGTACGATTGATTTGTGAATAACCGAGTTTAACAGACGCTTGCGCTGAATTATCTTCTTTTACTTTGTAGTTCACATCAACCATGTCGCTAGTGTCTTCGCCATTGCGATTTTTTGCGGGCTGGACAGACATGTCTGCTTCTTTAATAAATGGCAACATTAATAAGCGATGTTTAGAGGTTTCTAGTTTTTGGGTAGAAACAGGTGCTGCTTCCATTTGCACCATTTCACGACGCAATACGTAATCGTTAGTGTGGTGGTTATCAGAGAAGGTAATATGACGCACATAAGCACGCTTACCAGGCTTGATTTCAAAATCTAAGAATACTTGCTTGGTTTTATCATTAATTTTTGGATGCAACGCAACGGTTGCAAACATGTAGCCTTTTTCACCTAAGTAATCGGTGATCGCTTTTTGTGTATCAAGCGCTTTTTGGCGTGAAAAGACGTCACCAGAATGCACTTTAACGAGTTTATTGAAATCTTCTTTAGGGAAGATTAATTTGCCCGTTATATCGTAGCCTGAAACGGTATATTGCTCGCCTTCATCTACTACAATATTGATGTAAACGGATTTTCTATCAGGTGTGACTTCAGCTTGTGAGGATTTTACTTCAAAACGCACATAGCCGTGATCCATGTAATAGCCGCGTAATTTATCTAGGCTGGTTTCTAAACGTTCTTCAGAATAACGATCACTTTGGGTGACGATGCTCCAAATATTGGTCGTAGAAACGTCCATGTTTTTGACTAAAGTGCTATCCTTAAATACATGGTTGCCGATAATGTTGATGCGCTTAATCTTGGATACTAAGCCTTCTGAAATATCAATATTAACCAGCACACGGTTACGCGGCATAGGCTTGGTCGTGATATCAACGCGCGCGTTGTATCGGCCTAATTGGTAGTATTGATTTAATAAGCTTTGTTTGATTCTTTCTAAAACGACAGGATTGTAAACACGGCCGTCTGCGATATCTAACGAATTTAATACAATGGTTAGCTTATCAGTGGGGATAACGGAGTTACCTTTGATTTTAAGCTGACCGATGGTTGGACGTTCAACCACGTTAATAATCAGTGTACCACCATCACGTGATAGGGTGATGTGGTCGAAGAAACCTGTTTTATATAGAGCACGCACAACCGCTGCTGTATTGTCTGATCGTAATGTTTGGCCGCGTTTAATCGGCAGATAGCTTTCAACGGTGGCAGGTGTGACACGCTGCAAACCTTGAACTTCGATTTTTTGAACAACAAAAGATTGCTGCGCATAGGCGCTGCTACTGATGGCAAGAGAGAGTAAAAGTGTCCGTGCTAATGTTTTCATATTGACTTACGCAATCATTGCTAATATAGGAAGGCGCAATTATCTGGGCTTTCCGCTTTAAAATCCAGCTTAAAAGCAATTATTTTTAAATAAGGTCATATCTTGTACAAGGCAAGACTATTACCCTGTCTATTCGCTCTGGACCCAAGCCATACTACACCTTCTAATAAGTTGCGTTGAAAATAATATCGCTCCGCATGTTGATAAGCCGAATCAGCCCGCACTTTTGCAATTTAGCAGAAATTTCTTCAGCAAGTTTTTTTAACGACTGATTTAAAATTCTTTTAAGTATTTCTCACTCACTCTCGATACATTCCGATTAAGTGTTACAGCCAGAATTCCCATACAGCCTAAAAGAGCTAAACAAATTCCAAATGAGCTCAAAAGATTGGGATCGAATAGTGACGCAAAAAAAGTAAACGTAAAGGCAAAACACATCTGTAATCCGCTATAAATAGCACTAGCCATTCCAGCAATATTAGAATATTCATTAAGCGCACCCGCACAGCAACTTGAAAACAAGAAGGCACAACCAAAAGACGCGATAATAGCAGGAAAAACAACAGTTATCACACTTAAATAATGAAAAAAGTGCGCACATATTAGCAAAGCACCTGAGAATAAAAGAAGCAAAATGCCGAGATGCACACAAAAATCAAGATCAAATTTTTTTACGAGGGATCCATTGATCCATGCCCCAAAAGAGAGCGCAGCTGAGACCCATAATGAAACTTGTCCATATTCGCGAGGAGATAAATTTAAATTTTCCTGCAACAGAAAGGGACTAAACAAAAAGTAGCACATCAAGGCAGCATAAGCCAACCCAGCACATAATGTATACGTTAAAAAAGAAGGATCCTTGATGATGACGCCAAATATCTCCAGTGTTTTTTTAAAATTGAGAGGCGAATTATGTTTATTTTTATTTGTTTCCGGAAAAAATAAAAAGATAATGCAAATAATAATTGCATATAGATAGGTTAAAAAATAAAAATTAGCTCTCCACCCTCCAATATAAATTAAGTATCCTCCAGCCAAAGGCGCTAAAGCTAAAGCCGCTTCAGAAAGAGCAGAAATTAATGAATTTATCCGCACCATGCTACTGCCCTGTGACACGTCTCTCATAATTGCTCTAGCTAACGAAAGGCAGCCTGCCGCTCCGATTCCCTGCAAAAACCTCCCGCTTAATAAGCAAGTAAAATTAATGGCATGCGCACATAAAAAGCTCCCCAAAAAAGCGATCAACAAGGCAAAAATTGCAAGCCATTTTCTGCCATATTTATCAGAAAATGGCCCATAAATAAATTGCCCTCCAGCAAAAGCGAAAAGAAATATTGTTAGGGTTAACTGAGACAATCTTGAAGATATATCAAAATCCTTTGCGATCGCTGGAAGACTAGGGACATAAAGATCTGAAGCAAGTCCGGCAGCTAGAGCAAGTAAAAATGTTATAAAAATAATCATTCTGATCATAAAGGTGACAACTCATACTCAACTTTGAACTTACTTTCCAGTTGCACTTTGTCTGACCATAGCACATTGATATCTTCATTTTGCAACCACGCAACTCCAAGCATATCATCGAGATGTTGCGCTTTGCGCACATACTCTCCTACGTTTCTAACCAAGTCAATTTTACGAACACTACTTAATTCTTCAATGCCATTCATTTGAATGTCGGCTATTAACCCTGTTTTTTCTGGCATTAAATAAACCAATAGCGTGTGTTTTATGAGATCTTTTAAGTGTGGCTCTTTCGAAAACCATTCACCTGGTGAAGTATAAGCATCAACGCTTAAATCAATTTGTGTATGGCCATACCCTTGGCACATAAGATTACGATCCAGATCCCCCCCCCACAGGACGCGCACCAACTTCAATCAATATGGGTCCTTTATGGGTCCACATAACTTCCATATGAGATGGTCCATAATGAATATCTAAAGCATCCAGGATTGCAAAAGCATATTTTTTTAATTCTCGGCTTTTATCAAAATTTCTTGGGAAAAATTGCAATGATTGATAAATGGAATTACCTTGCTCATTAATTTTTTTCTGATATATACCAAATTCTGAAACTAAATGCTGCCCAGCACAACTCACTGTATTAATGACGTATTCATCACCTTGAATATATTCTTGAATTAATAATGCTTCATTGACCTGATTAAATAGATCTTTTTGTCCCAATAATTCAAAAAAAGCAAGCTCAACTTCCCTTATATTGCGACAAAATCGAAACCCCTCACCACTACCACTTTTTAACGGTTTTACAACAAGAGGGAACTCAACACCTTCCTCTTTTATCCACGAAGTAATATCATTAAAGTTTTTAGCTTTTAATTGTTTTATTCCTATTAAACCACAATTTTTTATACGCTCACCCATCTCAAATTTATCTCGACGAGCCTGACTTGAAGCGAGAGGGTTTTTTAAAGTTAGCTTGAGTGCATCACTTAATTTATCACATAATACAGTAGCTGTATCAGAACCAGGTATAATAAATTCAGGATAGCCATGAGAAATTATCCACTGCAATGTGCTCTGAAAATCATCCTCGTTATGTATATAAGTTGCGCAATAATCACTTGGTGTCATTTCAGAGGTAATAAAGGTAGGTAATTGCATACTGCTCTGAATATGCAAGCAGTTATAACTTTTTTGATTTAATAAACTGGCATATTGTCTACCCGTAGAATAGCCGTCAACGATGATGCATAATTTTTTAGTCATTTTATTTCGACCTCACAGGTTAACATAAATTCTTGATCAGTCGTCTCCATTAACTTAACTTTAACGCCCTTGATATTTTTAAAGTTATTCAAATGTGTCCCGCCACATGGGATTTGTGCCGCACCATCCGGCAGTTCCACTTTCCAGTATCTTCTTTCATTTATGTTACAAATTTCTGGCATAACAGTAGGATGTAAATCTGATTGCAGCCATATTTTAAGCTGATCATTAATAGCTTTTTCTATCATCGGTAAACGCTCAAAGAATTGCTGAACGTCTAATCCTTTTTTTCGAATCGATTTCCCTAAACGATAAGAGTCAGCGCTAGCAAAAGGAGAAATTAAAGATTTTTGTATTGCTAAAGCATCAAAGTTAGGATTTCCTAAAGAATCTTGCATAACAGGTTTATCCCAAAGATCTTTTGTACATTTATTAAGAGAAAGCGAAGTGAGATGACAAATAGAATGCGCAACACTTAATGAGAATTGATAATTTTCATCTACAATCAATGTTGCAGCTTTACCTAACATATCAGAAGCTTCTTGAGCACAAACGACAACATGGCCTACCCAAAATAACCAATCGTCGTTATCACGCGTAACTGGTATTTCTGAATCAAAATAGGTAGCTTTATTATTAGGGTCCCAGCCCACCATAATAGAATTGATTATTTCATATTTTTGCTCCATAACCAGCATCTCCCCACGATCTCCAGGTTGATCTGGCCAACGGTGATCGACTGGGTGAAATGGTGTTCGCTCAACAATAATTATCTTTTTGTCTGGGTGGTTGGCAAAATCAAAAATGGCTTGAATGACACTTGTTTCCTTATGAGAATGAGATGGAAATGTGACAAGCGTGTTTTCACTAGGCAGTATTTGCATAAATTTTTTCTCTTTTTTCCTCAAAAAAATTGTAATCAATAATTCTTTGACGTTTTGAAAATAATATTTCTGCTTGCATTAAATCTCGCGTGACATAGAGCCTCTGTAACCAGCGATCTTCCCCATCATAATACGCTTTAAATGAATTACGGCCATGTAAAGCTCGACGATTATCAATGATTAACATGTCTCCTGGTTCTAATAAAATACTCTTACGTTTTGCATCAAGCGCACTCTTTAAAATCTTTTGAGCTTCTTCTGCCTTTTTAGTTAGACCAATCATTAAGTCCGGATCGAAAGTAATTAAGGGGTCTTTTTCATCGCCATAGAGAATAGAAAGCACCGGGCCATTTCCACGCGTCCCATTATTACTACCAAAAGAATAATCAATGCCGGTTTTGAATAAAGGCTGGCGTAGCGTATTGACTATTTCTGGATCCAATTCATCTACCGCCTCTCTTATGCTAGAGACAATTGTGCTTGCTTCACGATGTCGATCTTGACGTAAACAGTACAATAATAAAAAGTCAGGTAAAAATGGATGAAAGGCCGTTTCCGTATGAAAATCTAATAGTATGCGAGAACTTTGAGATGAAAGCGTATCCTCATTACCTCTGCTAGGCTTGACGTTATGATACATAAATCCATCGCCTTCAGATTCATAGCTAAATGGTTCGCCTAAGATTGAAGCAATCATCGTCAGCCAAAATTCACTGTAATAACTTCCTCTTGCCATGCAGCTACTATTTTGAAAAGGTGTTTTAGGTATCCTATTTTCAGTCTTAAGTGATTTTATAAGCAAATACCCAGAAATATTTCCTTTTTTCTTTAAATCTAATAGTTTAATTCGACAATGCAATGGTAGATATTGAGCAGCAATGTTTGCTAAATCAATAAATTTTTCTCTTTCAAAATATGGGTTAAATTTATCAAAAAATGAGGATACATATTCAAAAAAATGTGCGCCCATGACACCATGACAATTGGTGATTCATTAACTTTCCCAGATTTTTTATACACAAGAATGTCCAATATGATATAAGTCGAATTAATTGAACGCATCCACTTAACTAAATAAAAAACGATCAACCCGGAAGCGTTCATATTTTAACTAATTTTTAGGCCAAGTCAATAGTGGCATAGGATAAATGTATATTTTTTAATCAAATAACTTAATAAACTCCTAGCATAATGAAAAATGGCCCATCTTTAATGGGCTATCCTAAGTAAACACCTAATAGCCAAGCGCCGAAGGCAAATACGGGAGCCGCTGCGGTTAAGCTATCAATTCGATCTAATAAGCCGCCATGGCCTGGTAGCAATTTGCCTGAGTCTTTCAATCCAGCTTGGCGCTTTAGTGCGCTCTCGAATAAATCGCCTAATACAGAAAACAAAACAGTGATGAGTGATAACAAGATACCAAACGGCCATTCGCTGGCAGGCTGCTTTGTTAACAATAAGGCAATCACCGCAATCACAACGGTCGATGCTAATGCACCTAACAAGCCCTCTATACTCTTACCAGGGCTCACTAGTGGTGCGAGTTTACGCTTACCCCATGCTCTTCCCGCAAAATAAGCAGCGGAATCAGCGCCCCAAATTAAAACGAATAGATATAGCAAAATGAAAATGCCATCTACTTGTGCGCGGATATAATTAATAGCAACCCAACAAGGTATTAAAACCATGAACCCCATCAATCCACGTATCGTCGCGCCTGTAGCCCACCATGTGCCGCGCGGATAAGAGGCAACTAACGCGAATGCTAATAACCACCAGATCACCGACACCCCTAAAATAGTCGGAACAGTGATGAATATAGCAGCCGCTATCATGCCCACCAAAATAAGTAGTAAATAAGCAAAGCGCGCAATGTTGGATTTCACTTGCATGAAGTTAGACCACTCCCATGCACCGCCTAAAATAGCAAATGCAGTGAAGTAGAAAAAAGCTTGTGGCGGTAGAAAAAATAAAACGCCTAGAAATAAAGGAATTAAAATAGCTGCGGTGATAATGCGTTGTTTAGTCATAGTCTGATACTTCGATAGTAGTGTTCATTATCATCATCACCATCAGATTGAGGTGACTCGTTTTTATTTTCTAGCCAAAATTTAAAGCAATCCAAACAGCTAGTTTGTTCTTTTTTTGGGGGTAACAATGGTTTCCTTTCGAGTGCTACACGTAATTTTTTCGTATTAATTAAAAAAGCTGCGCTGCCTTCTTTAGGTTCTGGCTGACCAAATAATCTGAGCTTGCCGTCTGGGTCCTGTGCAAAGTACCGTCCTTTTCCCATTATTCTCTCCTTGATGTGAGTAGCGGTGTAGCCTGGATGAAGTAACTGCCGTCATTGCGAGCCACTACTGTCATTCCCGCGAAAG
>JBAQCP010000138.1:0-11860 GCA_049294295.1 Gammaproteobacteria bacterium
GACCGCGGGATCCAGAAATTGCTTAAATTTGTCATTTCTTGCTGGTTTTTATCTAAGTCTGGATCCCGCGGTCAAGCCGCGGGACGACAAATTTCATAAATTAGCCTGCAAAAAATATGCGTCAATCCCTCGGCATTGCATGCGGGCTATTCTATTTTTTCTTAGCTGCAATTCGCTGCATCACTGCTCGCAGATGAGGGTCTTCTAATGAATCTGCCATACTTTGTATTATCTCTGCAGTCTCAGTCGACAATAAAGACATCTGCCTTTGCTGCCGAGCTGTTGGGCGGCTAGCAGTACGGGCTGTTTCTGTAATAGAAGGGTGTACTTTACAGTGAATTTCTTTGACATATTTTAGTGCTGGTACGTTTGCAAATCGTTTGATTAGGTCACTGGTCTGAAAGCGTAGTTGAGTGGCAATTGAACCATTTGCGACCACTAAGGTGAGACGTCCACTAGTTAAATGAGCAACTTTGCAATATTGACGCATATTGACTTCTAAATGATCAGCTACGAGGCGGTTTAGGATATCTAATTGCTGAATTTTAGCGAAAACTTGGGGGAGCTCTCGGCCTTTGGAGAGAATTGCATCTGCTTTTTTGGGTTTAAAATCCTTCATTGCTCTACTATATAGGGTTCACTTTTGACATTCCAGCTGGAATTAATTAAAGTGATGCTCATTAAAAAAGCGGGCAGTGGTTATGATAATAAGAAAGTTATATGTTAACTCTGTTATTCTCGCCAATCTTTTGGCCGTGTTTCCTGCGGCTGCATTTGCACAAGAGAAAACCGTTACTATTCCTGAAGTTAGCTTAGTTGCAGCCCCTCCCATATTAAACATAAAGCCTGAGGATAGACGCTTGCAGGCGACTCATTTTTCACATGCTGAGATTTCTGCAAGTCCCGTTGTTAATTTAACGGAGCTTTTAAAGCAAGAGCAAAGTATTGTTCGCTTAACCAATAATTCTGGTGATGCGACGCAAACTGCATTAAGTATCAGAGGCTTTGGTGATAATGCAGCCACTAACTCACTTATTTTGGTCGATGGGTTTCCTTTAACTAATCCTAGTTTATTAGCACCTAATATTAATTCCATCATGTTATCTGATGTTGAGCGCATTGATATTTTGCAAGGAAGTGAAGGTGTCTTATGGGGTGATCAAGCAGTAGGTGGTGTTGTTAATATTATTACGCGTCATCCAGAAAAATTATTTGCTAGTGCCATTGTCAATGTTGGTAGTTATTTGCAACAAGGTTATCGTTTGTTAGTAGGTGATAGATTTGAACATGGTGTGTTTATGAAAGTGTTCGGGGTGTTGAGTCAAACCGATCATTATCGTAAGCATAATCAACAATCCGGCGATAATTTATCTTTAGAAGCAGGCATTGATTACGCGCGAGGTTTTATATCGCTTGAAGCGCAGGGCTATCATGACGATATTAATTTTCCTGGCGGTCTTACTGAGCAGCAGTATCATGATCATCCGCGCCAAGCAACGAATGCAACGAATTTTTTAAATTACCACACGCAACGATTTCAATTATTAAATAAGCACGAATTAACCGCAGATTGGTTACTAGAAACACGTCTTTATACGCAAGAGACGAAAGGTAACGGTTATGTTTTTGCACCTTTGCATCGCTTAGATAGACAATCAGGCTTTAGTCCACGGTTAAAAGGTGTATTGTATCAGCAACATTTAATCTTGGGCTATGACATACAAACAAGTGATTATCATTTAGTGCATAGGCAAATAAATTCTAATGGTGATGCAATACAGCAAAATCTATATTTATTAGATAATTTTTATCTGAGAAAAACGTTAGATTTTACGTTAGGTGCTCGTGGAGCAAGTCAGACTAATCATTTCCAGACAGCTAAATCTGGGCAAACGAATGTATTAGAAAAGGTGTTTGTCACAGAGCAGGGGGTTGCTTTCCATCCTGCAACTGATTGGTCTATCTTCTTACGGCGTGCAGGTAATTTTAGTTTCCCTAAAATTAATGAGCAGACCCTATTGCCGGGTAATGTGTCATATCTAAAAGTTCAGCAAGGTGTTTCTTATGAGACAGGCTTTACTCATTTGAGCGATAAAGATAAATCGCAGATTAATATTTATCAGTTAAATTTAAATAACGAGTTAGCATTTGATCCAGCCCAAACATCTATCCAGCCGTTTGGTTCTTTCAATAATTTAGATAAAACAATCCGCCGAGGTATCTCGTTTGCTGAAAGCTATCATATTACCTCTGCATTAACCTTGGATGGTCAACTTAATTATGTGGATGCTCGCTTTGCTGCGGGTAGTTTTAGCGGTAAGCGCATTCCTGCTGTCCCTGCTTTGAATGCGAATGCAGGGGTGGCTTATCAGATGAATGATCATTGGCATGCTAAATATACGGCACTTTATACAGGTGATCGTTATGCATCACAGGATATGTCGAATGTGGGTAAGCAAGTGCCGGGTTATTGGTTGCACGATGTGGCCTTGCAATACTTTTTCAAGTCGGCCAGTATTAGTTTTGAAGCCTTAAATATATTTAACCAGCGATATCCTGCTTATACATCCTATAGTGCATTTGATAAAGAAAATACTTATTACACAAATCCAGGCCGAAATTATCAATTAACATTCAAAGTGGATTTAGACTGATGCTGAAGACATATCGCCGCAATCTGATTTTTTCGCTAATGATGCATATTGTTATATTTGTGTTGATAGGTATTTTTTTAGATTTTGCGAAGCAAGATCTAAAGCTAGGTAATACTGAAAATCAGATTGTTGCTACTTTTTTATATGATGATAATGCTAAACAACTGAGTCTGACTAAAGCGAAAAATGAAGCAACCAGTGATGTATTAAAACAAAATAAATCATTGTTGACGAAAAAAGAGAGTAAGGACCAGTCTGTCGTTAGTAAGCAGCCTGCATCAGTGCGACATAATTTGGCAAGCCAGGGTAATCAAGCTGAGTCATTAATCGCGTTACTGCATGCGGCTATTCAAGCAGAGCAGCGTTATCCGGCAAATGCTGAGCAAATGCAACGGCAGGGTAGTGTAACGGTTGAATTCACGTTGTCTAAGGATGGCCGTGTAAGCGAGTTGGGGATTGTAAAATCCTCGGGAACAATCAGTTTAGATGAAGCAGCACTAGATGCTGTGCGTGCAGCGGCTCCCTTTAAGCAGGTACATTTGCAAGAAGTGCAGCATTATAATATCAATGTTATTTTTCAACTATCTTAATTAGGAGAACAGCAATGCAGACCATAGAAAATCAAGCTGAATTATTAGCCGCTATTTTACCTAAGCCTTCTGGTAAAATTCAAGCAAACCGTTTTGTCGCAACAGAAGATGCAGCACCTTGTAGAGGAACTTGCAATGGTGAATGTGCAGGCGGTTTTGCATAATGTCAAAAATTAGTTTGGCAAATGCTAGAGCGTATCTTGCCCAATTAGATTTAGATTATATTGTGAAAGCAATGTGTAGTGCTGACTATGCATTGCCACAATGGACAGAAGAAGATGCTAAGCATTGTGCGCGTTTATATAAGAATTTTTTGTTTTTATTTAAAAAGCACTTTCCAGAACCATTGGTGCCGACGAGGCTAATTGATGAATTTTGGCATAATCATATTTTGTATACTAAAAGGTATACGGAGGATTGTTTAAATATCTTTGGCCATTACTTGCATCATGAGCCTGCTTCTGGGGATGAGGGTGCTGAGCGGCTAGTGGAACAGTTTATGAAGACTCAGCGGTATTATTTTGAAGAGTTTGGTGAGCTATATAGCATATCTCCTAATATAACTTAGCCCTAATATTAGGTTATACTTAATTAAGAGCAAATCAACAGGGATGTCGATTATGTGTAAATTAAGTTTAAAATGGATATTGCCAGCATTACTCTCCTTTGGCTTTATCACCTCCGCAGAGGCATGGGATAAGGGTATTTACCTAACCCAGTACACCGCAGAAAATCCTAAGAAATTAGATTATTTTATTCAAAAGGCTAAAGAGACTGGTATTAATACCTTTGTTATTGATCATGACTATTATAGCTCCCATTATGCTGCTGCCATTGCTAAGGTTAAGGCGGCTGGCATTAAAAGTGTCGCTCGAATTGTGGTGTTTTCTGATGGCGGGAATGCTAAGCAAATACATTCTCAAGATTATTTGGAGAAGAAATATAAGCAGGTTGATGAAGCTATTAAGGCAGGTGCGGATGCAGTGCAGCTTGATTACATTCGTTATTCCTCTAAAGAGCCTGCCAACCCTCAGCATGCCAAAGATATTTATGAAGTCATTAAGTGGTTTAAAGCAAAAATAAGTGCTGAACATGTACCTATGGAAATCGATATTTTTGGCGAAGTTAGCTATTACCCTTCCATGCATGTAGGTCAAGATATCAAAATGTTTTCTGATAGTGTTGATGGGGTCAATCCTATGGTTTATCCATCACATTACTGGCCGTATGAAAAATATTCTGCTGATCCTTACAAAACAGTTAATAGTTCTTTGAACGCGTTAGGCGCTCAATTTAAAGATAAAGCACCATTTAAAGTACATGCCTTTATTGAGGCTGCTAATTATCATTATCTTAAAAAGACCACCAATGCACAAAAGCAAAAATATTTATTGCAAGAAATTCGTGGTGTAGAAGATGCCAAAGATGTTTCTGGTTGGTATGTGTGGAGTGCTAATAATGTTTACGACAATTTATTTGAAGTGTTAAAGAGCAATAAAATGAAATCAGCGGATGAGCCGTTGGAGACAGCACAGAAGTAGATAGGCAGGGGTTGGGTATGGATCATATTTTAAAAAAGGAATATTAAAATGGCGTTTTCTACATTAATAACTGAGCAAGATCGTGCGATTTATAGCAAAAACTGGGTTTGGTTTTTCATCTGGGGCATTTCACTCGTTCTCTTGGGTGTGGTTGCCATTGGAGCGTCAACGCTAGCCACCTTAGTATCTGTTATATTTTTAGGCTTTATCATCTTTTTTGCTGGATTAGTGGTAATCATCGATACTCTTACTTTCTGGCGAAATAAATGGCCTGGTTTCCCATTGCATTTAATTATGGGTCTCATCTATGCCGGTGTAGGTCTATTCTTAATTGCTAGGCCTGTTGCAGGTTCTATTTCTTTAACACTGCTCTTGGGCGTTTTTTACATATGTTTGGGTGCGTTTCGTTTAGCTTCTACGATCTCCATGCGTTTACCATATTGGGGTTGGAGCTTTTTGAATGCAGTCATTACTCTGTTTTTAGGTATGCTGATTTTATCTGATTGGCCTGCATCTAGTCTGTTTATTATTGGCTTGTTTGTCGGGATTGATTTGGTCTTTACCGGCTGGGCTTATATCATGATGGCACTTTCAGTGCGTTCTATTAAGTAACTGAAGAAGGCTAGTGATTTGATCACTAGCCTTTATTATTTTCATTACAATGTTGGTGTCTGCAGTTTTTTTACTAGCATGGTTATTTCTTCTTTTTCTATTTCTTCTCCACCAATCCAGCTATAAAAAGTATGCTGCAGAGCAGGTGTTGTTGACCATGGCGCTATATAGCGTCGCTCGACAGGGAAGTTGCCAGCAACTAAGATTTTGTTAACCGCTGTTGCGCAATGCATGCGGTGATTATCGTTTGAATTTTGCAGGGGTAGATTGTTAATTGTTTGGAATTTGACAGTCCCATCCTCTACCTGCTGGCATAATTCTTCTAACGCAGTATGCATGTTCGCATGATCAAGGCCGTGAATAACCATGATGCTATCTGGTTTCTTTTTCTCAGCTTTAATATCGTCAGCAAGCGAACAGAGTTTGGCATCGCTTGTTAATAGTTGGAGAAGATAGCTGGTAGTTGATTTGTTTTTAGCGCTAGGCCATAAACTGACGTATTGATCATCGAACTGTATAGTCATATGGCCGACATTATATTCGGATTCATAAGCATATTGGCCTGCATTATGGCTAGAGAGCCAGGTAAAAACATAAGTCTTGGACGAATTTTTATCTTTGTTGGCCTGATATTGTTGTTTTCTAGTATTGAGATCAAACAGGCGATAAGCAGAATAAATGAAACTGGACAGAACGGGGAGGTACTTGGAAGCTCTTGAAAACATTGAAATTCCTCGTTTAAATTTGCTAGCGATTTCTTTTTATGTCATTATTGACCACTTGCGGTGCATCATATCAATTTTAGTCTAGTTTTGCACCACCCCTTTCTGCGGTTAAGTTTTAAAAAATATCTGAGGTTGTACATGAAATCCCTCTTTAAAGACCTCGCTACTATTCAGCGGGATCACTGGTTAATGTTAATGATGTTATTGGTCATGAAAATAGGCCAATTCATGTTTTTGCCATTTTTAGCTATTTTCTTGTCTGTTCATGAGCACATGGAGCCGGTCATGATTGGCTTGGTTATTGGTGTGGGACCGTTAACGTTTGGCATTAGTAGTTTATTTGCTGGTGTGATGGTGGACTATTACGGCATCAGAACGACGATCAGTCTGTCTTTGCTATTTAGCGGCATTATTATTTATTTCTTTTTTTATTCACATGCCACCATTTGGTTAATACTCATGAGTATGCTAACTGGGTTGACGCGCTCATTTTTTGATATCGGGTCAAAATCTTATGGGGTATTAGAGTTTACGGATGAACGGAAGAAGTTGTTTTTCAGCTTACGTTCTATGTTTATTAATACAGCAGCTGCGATTGGTCCTATTCTCGGTGCTTATCTTACTACTATTGATGCAACGTT
Source organism: Gammaproteobacteria bacterium (assembly GCA_049294295.1). Lineage (GTDB taxonomy): Bacteria > Pseudomonadota > Gammaproteobacteria > DSM-16500 > DSM-16500 > Aquicella. The sequence goes on from JBAQCP010000138.1 coordinate 6,764, forward strand.
GATTTTTAAGGTGATAGGTATTTTATACATTGGCCTTTCGGTGTTTTCTTTGTTTATTTTAAAAAACAAAATAAACAAAGAGCATTTCGAAAATACGAGTATTTATTCTTCTATTAACAAAGTATTCAGGAGTTTGGCGACTGATAAAGCGCTGCTTTTGTTAATTAGCATTTGCATTATCTTTTGGGTGGTGTATTCACAGTTGGATTCTACCCTAGCACAATATTTAAATGCGAGTTTGACGGATGGCATTAAGGTTTATTCGTTAATCTTAGCTATTAATGCGATTGGTTGCGCGACACTGCAGATATTTATGATGCAATACACTAAGCATATTAATGAAAATGTATTAGCCGCAGTTTCCATGACAATTTTCGCAATGAGTAATTTGTTGATTGCGAGTTCTCTGCAAATTCCAATGCTGGTGACCGCTGCGTTCATGATTGTTTTGGCTGAAATTATTATTATGCCATTGAACGATTTGTTAGTGACTAAGATTGCACCGCCTCATTTGATGGGGTCTTATTATGGCGCGATGGGGCTTGGGACGTTGGGGTTGGGGATAGGGCCGATTATTGGGGAATTTATTTATCAATATGCAGGTCCTACGCAGGTGTTTGTTTTCTGTGGCGTGTTGTGTTTGTCTAGTGTTTTTCTTTATCGGCGGTTGATTGGTAAGATGGCTGTCATCTCCAGTGTGGTGACGGATCTTTCTTTGTAGTTTTACGTTTATATTAACAATCCTCGCAAGCTGTTGCCTGGTGTGGGAGGTTGTTTTTTCGCTTGAAGTGCGGCATCCATGTCGCTTACATCGCCATCCTGGCGATGAAGTCGCTACAAAACAACCTCCCACACCAGGCAACAGCTTGCTCCATTCTGCTGAGGAATCAGGCTTTAACAGGTATTGATAAAACTATTCTTTTTCGCCGTACCGCGAAAAGGCGCAGGATCCAGGTAAGACGCGTGTTCATAATTGATAGCACTTTGTAATCAACAGCTTAAGTAATGTATTTTGATTTCCGTTATAATACAGAGAATAGGGAGCATTTTATGAAGATCGCCATTATCATAAATACATATCGATTCACTCCTGCATTGGAGGCGGCATTACAATCACCTGAATTAAAAGTAGAGTTCGGTGTTGATTACGATGTTTTTGTTAAAACCCCTGAAGAAATGGATGTCTTATTAAAAGAGTTTAATTATGAAGTTTATAATGTACTGTTAATTGGTGGCGGTGATGGAACAGTGGCTAAGATTGTTCAGGCGATGGTAGGGCATGACCTACCAGTTGCTATTTTGCCGCTAGGCACATTTAATTTATTAGCGAAATCGCTGAATTATCCTAATGATCTGAAATCTATTTTTGCATTGATTAAAAATAATAAGACTAAAAAAATTGATTTGGGAGAGGTGAATAAGCATATTATTCTAAATCATGCTTGGATTGGTTTTTATTACGAGCTATTGAAGAGTAGAAAAAAATACAAACATATTTTGGGTAACAGCCGGTTACTGAAGGCTATCTTTAATACATTTAATCTATTCAAGCGCCTACCATTTTACTCTTTAGAGGTAAAAGCGAACGAAGAGATTCATGTTTACAAGACCTACTTAATTGCAATCAATAATAATGAATCTCATTCTAACCTTTTTAATTTTGGGGAACACAAATATCTATCATCAGGTTTTTTGTCGGTGACCATTTTAAATTGTAAAAATCGTTGGGACTTATTTGTATTTCTTTGGACTGCATTATTGCGAGGCGCCAAGTATTCAAGGCATGTCACAACATTTAATGCTGAAAAGCTGACCATTACCGCTAAGACTCAGAAAGCAAAGGTGGTTGTTGATGGTGAATTATATGAACTTTCTTTTCCGTTGTATTTTAGTATTCATCCTAAAGAATTGACGGTGTTTATTTAATATGAAAATAGCCCACTTATCTGATTTACATTTCGGTACTGAAAAGCCATTTTTGGTGGAACAGCTGATCAGAGAGATGAATCGTATTAACCCAGATTTGATAGTGATTAGTGGTGATTTGACGCAGCGTGCTACGGTCGATCAATATCAGGCAGTCAGAAATTTTATCAATGCTATCGGGACGCATAAGGTGTTATGTGTGCCTGGTAATCATGATATTTCTTTATATAATTTAGTTGAGCGCTTAATCTTTCCTTTCAGAAAATATCGCCGGTATATTCATCCCCATATTTGGTCTGTCTTTAAGAATGATAAAGTGGCTGTTTTTGGTATCAACTCAGTCACGCCGTATAAGACGATGAGTGGTTACATTACGAATCATGAATTAGACAGAATTAAGCAATTTTTTGATGAGCAACCAGCTGATATTTTCAAAATAGCGGTGATGCATCATAATTTAGTTAAGTCGGAAAGACATAAAGTCATTAATGATGCTGAAAAAATTATTAATGTATTTGCTGAGTGTGGTATTAATCTGATTTTGTCAGGTCATATCCATTACGCATGTATTGAGACGCTGAATAGAAGCTTTTTTTCACATAATATGTATGTCGTGACAGCAGGAACAGCAATATCCACTAGAACAATAGTGCCTAATTCATTTAATGTGCTCACGATAGATAATAGTGCATTTGAATTTACGGTTCATTGCTTTGAAGATGATGAATTCAAAGCAATAAAGCCGCTAATTTTTCGTAAATGAAACCTAATCTAAGTAAATGTGTTTAATGCTTTTGTTTCTCCCTAAATCCGCCTTTCCATCAGCCGATATTAAATTTCCAGTCAAATCTAACTTTTCTAGTAATTTATTTCCTGCGAGTATCCTAGCCCCTCTATCATCAATTTTATTTTTAGCCAATATCAAAATACGTAATTGTTCATTGTTAGCTAAATAATTAGCGCCTTCGCTGCTAATGTCAGCATCTATCAAATGTATTTCTTCCAAACTTTGACTCTTAGCCAGTGCATAAGCGCCATCGTTAGTCACTGAGATATTATTTAATTCTAGATGCTGAATGTGTTGATTCATGCCTAGTGCATAAAATGTTTCATTGCCTAGGTAATTGTTGCTTAGATTTAAATGCCTAAAATGAATGTTTTCAGCTAAGTTGACGCCACCAAATTCTGTAATATTGTTGTAACTGACATCAAGATGGTGGATGTCAGTTAATTGCGCTAATAGGTTTGCACCTTTGTGTGATAGCTGGTTATGGCTGAGATTTAATGTATGAATGTTTGGGTGGGTATTTAAGAAGATGACGATAGGCTCAATATTATCATCATGTAGATCTTGTCCTGAAAGGTCTAAGGTCTCGTTTTTGATGTAAGATTGCAATGAGCTTAGATCTAATCGATGGGCAAAGCTTGGGTGGGATAACAGGGTGAAGATGATTAAAAGCATAAAACGAATTTTCATGTGAATGTTTCCTGGTATGAGGTTTAAGTGATTAGTGATACGTGTGGGGTATTGCCGTCTTGCGAGCTACTATTGAAGCAGGAATCCATTTCAAACATACAGCAGAAGTATCGTTATAAATAGATTCCCGCTTTAGCGGGAATGACAATAGTAGCTCGCAATGACAGTAGTGGCTCGCAATGATGGCGGGCAGAGTAGTAGGTGAGTTGATAGATTTGCTAGGAGGGAGGCGCTAAATTACCACGCTCAAACAGCACCTTCAAATAAAATTCCTATAAATTAACCATCATTTAGCCAAATTAGCCCATAAATTAACCAATATTGTCTCCTGATACTTGCAAAATATTCTATTGCAGCGATACTTAGCGCCTATCCAGAATTTTAGAGTCGCAATCAATGAATATGAAACTTTTTAATGCCGATTTTGATATTAAAAACCTCTACATTAAACGTGATGAAAGCACAGGCTTAATCGCCATTATTGCTTTGCATAATTTAAAAAATGGCCCTGCGTTAGGGGGCTGTCGTTTTGTTAGTTACACGTCTGTTGATGATGCAATCGCTGATGCTTTGAAATTAGCAAAAGCAATGACTTATAAATCTGCTATGGCAGGGTTGCCATTGGGCGGCGGTAAGTCAGTGATTATTTCACATGATGGTATTAAAGATAGACAAAAATTATTTGAATCATTCGGTGAATTTGTTGAGCAACTAAAAGGTGAATACATTACCGCTAGTGATAGCGGTAGTAATGAAGCTGATATGCGTGTGATTGCAACTAAAACAAAGCATGTCACCAGTATTAATCGACATAGCGATCATGCTGATGATACGGCATTTATGACATCTTGTGGTGTCGTTAAGGCAATAGAGGCAGCTGTTCTGTCTAAATTGGGTAAGCCTGATTTAAATGGTGTGCATGTGGCGATTCAAGGTATCGGTAGCGTCGGCTTTTTGCTAATGAATATGTTGTTGGAAAAGGGCGCTGTTATTACGATTACCGATAAAGACCAACATGTATTAGCAGAGCGTACGAAAGGCTTGGCTGTAAAAACCGTTGCGCCGGAGCAAATTACTGAAGTTGCATGCGATGTATTTTCACCTTGTGCGTTGGGTGGTATTTTAAACCCTGCTGTTATTGAAAAAATTAATGCACCTATTATTTGTGGTGCTGCTAATAATCAATTGCATTCGTTAGAGTGCAGTGATTTGTTGAGGCAAAGAAGTATCCTTTATATCCCTGATTATGTAGCAAATGCTGGCGGTGTTATTTGCGCTGCTGCGCAAGCTGGCGTCATTACACGTGAAGATGCTCATCAAAAAGTTGATGGTATTTATGCATTAGTGAAGAAGGTGATTGATAGAGCGAAGGATCTTAATTTATCAACACAGTTAGTTGCTAATCAATTAGCTGAAGAACGGTTTATGTAAAGGGAGAGGCGTATGAAAACAGGATGTTTAGTGTTATTGATGGTCGTTTTAGTGGGTTGTGCTAGGCATATTGAGGGTAGTGGGGAAGATATTATGTTTGCTAACCAACCTGATGGTGAGCCTGCTACGAATGCAGCTAATACGATGATTAGTCCGCTGACTGGATAATATGTAGCCTGGATGGAGTCACTGTCGTCATTGCGAGCCACCCACTGCCATCCCGAGCGTAGCGAGGGATCTCCATCTTAAGGACAGCTGTAGTA